>JADYXV010000052.1 GCA_020853995.1 Novosphingobium sp. | reverse complement strand
TCTGCGTTGTGCGGTGCTTACCGGCGCTGGTGGAACGTTTTGCGCAGGCATGGATCTCAAGGCATTTCTGAAGGGTGAGATGCCGTCAGTGCCGGGGCGCGGCTTTGGCGGTCTTGCTGAACAGTCGCCGAAAAAGCCGATTGTGGCGGCGGTCGATGGTTATGCCTTGGCGGGCGGCATGGAGCTGGCTTTGGCATGCGATCTTATCGTCGCCAGCGCTTCGTCAATGTTCGGTATTCCTGAAACCAAACGTGGATTGGCAGCAGCTGCGGGTGGATTGATGCGCCTGCCGCGCCAGATTCCGCCACGTATCGCGATGGAACTTGCGTTGACGGGTGATTTTATCACGGCGCAGCGTGCGTATGAAATCGGCTTCATCAACCAGATCACGGAAGGCCCCTCGCTCGAAGCGGCAAAAGCTCTGGCAGCCAAGATTGCGGAAAACGGGCCATTGGCATTGATGGCTTCAAAAGCGATCATTCGCGAATCACACGAATGGACCGAAGCCGAGATGTGGCAAAAGCAGACTGCCTATACGATGCCGGTGCTGACATCACAGGATGCACGCGAAGGTGCCGCAGCATTTGCCGAGAAGCGCAAGCCAAACTGGCAGGGCAAGTAAGCAACGATGGCGCAGGGTCGGGGCAGGGTGCCTGCTCCGGCACTGTGCCGCATCAGGCCACCAAAAAACCCCGCTGCGGCGGGGTTTTTTATGTGATGGTGGGCGTAGCAAGGATTGAACTTGCGACCCCTACGATGTCAACATAGTGCTCTACCACTGAGCTATACGCCCGCACCATCATGCGTCCGCAGCGACTATCCGGAAGTCCGTAACGTCGTCGGGAAGCGGCCCATTAGCCTCGCCATTTGGCCAAGGCAAGGGGGTAATTGCAAGACGCCCGCGAAGACGTCCGCGATCAGGGCTGCTTTGTGCCCATGACCGGCGCATCTTCGAACACGCGCTGAACTTCGAGCACAAGATCTTTGAGGTGGAACGGTTTCGACAAAACGCGCGCTTGCGGCGCTTCGCGATTCGCCTTGAGGGTGACGGCGGCAAATCCTGTGATGAACATCACTTTGGTGGCCGGGCTGATTTCGGCACAGCGCTGCGCCAATTCGATTCCGTCCATCTCGGGCATGACAATGTCCGAAAGCAGCAGGTCAAAGTGTTCGCGTTCAAGCAGCGGGATGGCGGCTGTCCCCCGGTCAACGGAAGTTACCGAATAGCCTGCATTCTCCAAGGCGCGTGAAAGGTAAGTGCGCATCGCCTCTTCATCTTCAGCGAGCAGGATCCGGATCATGGCTAACCCTTGTTTGTTAGTGCGGTTCAATTTGCAGCAGGTGTCTGCCGCGTGACGATGGAGGTATAAGCGCAATCCGGTTAAAATTCTGCCGACAGTCATTTAGGACGTTTTTTTGACTTCGGGACGAATCGGTTGCACCAGTTCAACATGCAAGAGTCGGGCAGGCAAGCAACAGATTCGGTACTTGTGCACGGGGGCACAGTCCCCGGAAATCCCGGAGTAGCGGCTTACGCGTTGAAATTGCGCGATCCTTCGCCAATTCCTGTGGTGATTGCAGTGCCCCATGCGGGCAGGGCCTACCCCAGGTCCTTGCTTGAACGGATGCGCCACCCCGATTTTGCGGCACCCCGGCTGGAAGACCGCTACGTTGATTTTCTGGGCGAGGCTGTTTCGCATGAGACCGGTGCTGCGCTGCTGGTGGCCCAGGCCCCGCGCGCCATGCTCGATCTCAACCGGTCAAGCGATGATGTCGATTGGGAAATGCTGGGCGGGGTGCCCGCCGATGCATCGACCATGACAGGGACATTCAGCCGCCGTGCCCGCAGCGGTTTGGGGCTTGTGCCGCGCCGTTTGCCGGGCCTTGGCGAGTTGTGGAAGCGGCGTCTGGATCATGCCGAATTGCAGGACCGCATCGGCGCGATTCATCAGCCTTATCACAGTGCGTTGGCGTCCACTTTGGAATCGATTCGTGATCGGTGGGGCGCTGCGCTCCTGATCGATTTGCATTCCATGCCGCCGCTGGCCGCGCGGTCGGCTGGAGAGCCGGCACCGGAGTTTGTGATCGGTGACCGATTCGGGTCATCGTGCGACGGGGGAATCATCGGATCGGCATTTGCTGTGCTGGCGCAATCGGCGCGGCGGGCTTCGCATAACCGGCCCTATGCCGGGGGATATGTGCTGGAACGTCATGCCAAACGGCACGAAGGGTTGCATTGTCTGCAACTCGAAATCGACCGGACTTGCTATCTTGATCCCCGCCAGACTGAAATTGGACCGGGCTTTGACGCTACGGTAAGCTTGCTTGTCGGCTTGGTGCAGCGTTTGGCCGTGGACGTGGCGGAACTCGGCCGTACCGCAGATCGGGACCGCTGGCGCGCTGCGGCCGAGTGATCAAGACTAACCCCAAATAAAAAGCCACCCGGAGATAAACTCCAGGTGGCCAAGGTTCAGGGAGGAGGTGCACCGAGGTGCACCAGTCACGCTGGGCCATGAGGGGAGCCACAACGCAACAAGACCTAATTAGGGTAGCGCCGTGGCTGCTGCAAGTAGATTCGAGGGAAAATTGTCACACCCCAAAGAAAAAAGCGACGAACCGTTAAGTTCGCCGCCTTTTTTGTTGACTTGTGTCTAAAATGTTTCGGTTTTAAGTCACTCGATAGTCAGGCCATCAGGCAGGAACTGGCATCGCCGGGATCGGTCCCTTGCCCAATTGCACTTGCGCTGCAAAAACCTGGCTGATCAGTTCGAGTGAAAACAGGTGCGCATAAAGCAGCGGCAACAGCCCGCTTTGTGCCCAGCCACGCAGGACATCGCCGCGGATTTCGCGCAGCTTTTCCTGATTGACCATCTGGAACCCGCGATAAATGAAGGGCTGGTCGTTGCCCTGCTGTTGAATGGCGACTTCGCCTTCCATCAGCAAATCGTGCTTCTTCAGTTCATCGATGAACGCCTGGGTGCGTTGTCCGGCCTGTTCGAACTGCTCGCAAAAGCCGAGCGCGGCCTTGGTGGCTTCCGAAGGCTGGCCATCTGCGAACAGGTCCTGACCTTCTTCGACCGAATCACTGATCAACCCTGATGACGGGTCAAAACACAGCGAAAGCTCTTCGCTGCTGGGGTTCAGCTTGGCCAGAAGGAAGGGGTAACGGCGTACATAAGCCGGAATGTAGATCGGCTGTGTTACTTTGCCAGCTTCGTCTACAAAGATGTTCACGCCCTCATTCAGGCCCATCAGCGCCAATGGAACGGGGTTGTCGCCCGATGCAAAGATGATCGGGTAATGACGCGCAGCCTGCGGAAATTCCTCTGCCGTCAATGGGATGGCGTGCTGGCCGATCAGCCACGGCGCAGCATCCGCATTCTTGGCCTTCCACGTTGCGTGGTCACGGCTGTTAAGCGGCATGAGGTCGTTGTAGAACATCGGCAGGTTCGCTTGCGGCGCGCTGGCCATCGGGTATCTCTCCAGATTCAATTGATAACGCGCGGCACGCCGCGTCACTTGCGGAAGTCGCGGTTCTTAGTGACTGTCAGGAAGCCACGCAAGCCGCGTCAAACAAGCTTTCCCGGGTTCAGCAGCCCTTTCGGGTCAAGCGCGTGCTTGATGGCGCGCATCATCGCCAGAGCAACCGGATCGGCAAGCCGCGCAAGTTCATCGCGCTTCAACCGGCCAATCCCGTGCTCGGCGGAAATCGAACCGCCCCATTGCGTAACCATATCATGCACTTGGCGGCTGATCGCTTTACCGTCACCGGCCTCCCACGCAACGCGGTCGCTGCCCGGCGGCGCAATGACGTGAAAATGCACATTGCCATCACCAAGGTGGCCAAAACATACGGCGCGCGTGCCCGGCCAGTCCGCTTCCAGCTTTGGCACAGCAGCATCGACAAAGGCGGGCATCTGTT
>JADYXV010000051.1 GCA_020853995.1 Novosphingobium sp. | reverse complement strand
GAATGACCGGGATGGCTTACACGCAGATCCTTTATTCGCTGAAAGATGGTGTGGCGCGCATTGCGTTCAACGATCCTGCCACGCTGAATGCTTCAAACGAAGTCATGTCTTCCGAACTGCTCGATGCGCTGGACAGGGCCGCGTCCGAAGCCGGTGCCATTGTGCTGACCGGTGAAGGGCGCTCGTTTTGTTCAGGTGCCAACCTCGGCAATTTCGAGAAAAAGCTGGATGATCCCCGCCGTGATGTCGGCCAGACGCTGGACCGCTACCTCAATCCGGCCATCATCGCGATCAAGTCTATGGAACTGCCCGTTGTCACTGCCGTGAAGGGACCGGCAGCGGGCGTAGGCTGCGGCCTCGCCTTGTCAGGCGATATCATCGTCTGCGGCGAAAAAAGCTACTTCTACTTCGCGTTCCGCCACGTCGGCCTGCTGCCTGATGGGGGTTCGTCCTATCTGCTGTCAAAGGCGGTGGAACGGGTGCGCGCTATGGACATCATGTTGCGGGGAAAGAAGGTTTACGGGCCGCAAGCGCTTGATTGGGGCCTTGTCACCGAAGTTGTGGCAGATGATGCGGTGGACGCCCGTGCGATGGAAATCGCGCGCGAACTGGCGAGTGGTCCCCGCTCGCTTTCCTTTATAAGGCAGCAGGCATGGCTGGCGCTTGATCAAAGCCTTGAAACCGCGCTGAACAGCGAGCGTCTGTTTCAGCGAAAGGCAGGCCGAAGCGAAGATTTTGCCGAAGGGGTCCGCGCGTTCGGCCAAAAGCGCAAACCGGAATTCAAAGGGCGCTGACCTGTGCCATTCCTGTAAACAGTTGGTCACGCCGCATGGGCATGAAGATCAGCTGAACCGGCAAGAGAATGCAGCAGCGCAGGAACATCACGGCTGTTTACGGGGCGACTGATGAAATAGCCCTGGATCATGTTGCAGCCGATGCCGCGCAGGCTCTCCAGATCCGCGCTTGTTTCGACGCCTTCAGCCAATGTTTCGATGCCCAATGCATCAGCCAAAGTGGTAATGGCGCGGACGATGGCATGAGCACTGCCGCCTTCGGCCAGGGCGCGGACAAAGCTTTGGTCGATCTTGAGTTTATCGAACGGGAACGAGCGCAAGTAGGCGAGCGAGGAATAGCCGGTGCCGAAATCATCCAGCGCGACGCGGACGCCGAGCGACTTCAACGCATGGAGCAATTGCAACGTGCGCTCGACATCGCCGATAAACACGCTTTCGGTGATCTCCAGTTCCAGCCTGTCAGCGGGCAAGCCCGTGGTTGCCAGGGATTGCACAACGCAAGTGTTAAGGCCGTCGGCCTGTAATTGGCGGGGCGAGATATTGACCGCTACGGACAATTCGCCCGGCCAACTTGCGGCATGGGCGCATGCTTCGCGGATGGCCCATTCGCCAAGCTGGACGATCATGCCCGACTCTTCGGCAATCGGGATGAAATCAACGGGGCTGATCATGCCGTGATCGGGATGGGGCCAGCGCATCAGCGCTTCAAAGCCTTTCACCCGATCTTCCACAAGGCTGTAGAGCGGCTGGAAATAGAGTTCGAATTGACCTTCGCGGATCGCGCGCCGCATATCGATCTCCAACCGGCGGCGGCGGCTGGCTTCTTCGTCCAGTGTGGATTCAAAGAAATGGCAGGTGGCTTTCCCGTCACTTTTGGCGCGGAAAAGCGCAAGGTCGGCGCATTTTAACAGCGCATCTGCGTCATTTGCATCTTGTGGTCCGATCGCAATTCCAAAGCTGGCCGATTGCAGCATGGTCTGGCCATCGATCACGACTTCGCGGTTGAGCACGGTGTCGATTGTCCGGGCAAGATTGGCGCAATCGGCAGCAGTATCAATTCCGGTCATTAGCAGTCCGAATTCGTCCCCGCCGAACCGTGCCACCATGGCATCGGGAAAACGCGCTTGCAGGGTGTTGGCAACATTGCGCAGCAGGCTGTCGCCAAGGGGATGGCCCATCGTGTCATTGATGGCCTTGAAGTCATCGATGTCGATAAAGGCCACCAACGTGCGGTGATCGGCCGATTGGCGCACCATTGCGCGGTCAAGCTTTTCCAGAAAGAAGCGGCGGTTCGGCATGCCGGTCAGGCTATCGTGAAGCGAGGCGTGCGTGATCTGGCGTTCGCGTTCCTCGACTGCATCGACCATGGCATTGAAGCTGCGTGCCAGCGAACGGACTTCGCTGTCCCCTTCGACCTGAACTTTGGCCACATCGCCAGCGCCATATTTGCGCGCGGCTTTGGCCAGCAGGTGCAGCGGGCGGGCAATTCCGCGTGTCATGCGGATGCTCAACCATGCGCCGATGGCGGCACCCGCCAGGGCGATCAGTGCCAGCACCAGTTGCAGTTGGCGGAAACCCTGCATGGCCGTGGCGAGCGAGTGAGTGAGGATGAGGCGCGGTTCCAACCCGGATTCAAGGCTTTTCAAAGCCGAAACTTGCGCAAGTTCCTGGCCCGATGCGCCTGATACGGTTTCAACGCTGGCCAGAGGCATTGCCGCCAGTGCGGACGGCATTCTGGACCGGTCCAGCACTTTACCAGACACTTCCACAGCGGAAAGGTGCGCAAGTTCAGCCAGATCGGCAGGGCCAAGGGTGTTGAACAGGACCAGCCATCCGGCAAGGTCAGGCAGTTCGATCGGCACAGCAGCGGCCAGCGCCAAGTCTCCATCCAGCATGGCAACGCCGCGATTTTCGCCGGCATCGAGTGCAGACAGAATAGCCGTACCATTGATTTTCCGTGCACCGGCAGAGGCGATCACCTCGCCATCAAGGCTGATGACTGTTGCCTCGCGCGTGCCTGTACGTTCTCGCAAGCTTGCCAGCGCGCTTGACAGCGTGGCGCGATCGCCTGTGGCGAAGGCTTCGCGGAAACCGAAATCCAGCGCGACGACTGCACCGGCATCGGCCATTTGCTGCTGGCGACTGGCAATGATCTGTTCAAACACACGCGCATTTGCGGCCAGATCACGCTCTGCCGCGCGATGTGCAAACAGGCTGATTCCGGAACTTGCCACAATGATGGTCACGGTCATCACCGCGATCAGCAAACCGATATAGACACGGGCAACGCGTGCACCAAGCGACCGGGTATTGCGTGCAAGGTGCCGCAGTCGCAGGCGTGTTTGCCGGATCATCGCGCGCCAATTGCCCGCACAGGAACGACGATGCGTGTGCGCTCGCCCGGTGAAGCCGTGACAGTACCGCGCCATTCACCGCCTGCACCCTTCATGCGCGGGTGCCACACGGTAACGGTGTACGTGCCTTGCGCCAGGCCATCGACTTCGGCGAGTCCGTTGCCATCGGTCCGGGCGGCATAGGGTGTATCGACGATGCGGATGTAACCGCGCATCTGGTCATGGATGTTGCAGCCCAGAGCCACCGTTCCGCTTACATCGAAGCGCTGTGTGCGGGTCTGGTCGCGGCCGTAAAGGTCGATCTTGAACGGGGCGGGTTTCGAGAAGCTGTAGATGGAATGACGAACGGTATCGAGGTTTGGGAAGGCTACCGATGTGCCGCGCGCAACGATCAGTGTACCGGGCACAAAGGCAAGGTTCTTTTGTGCCATGGCATTGCGCCAGCGGAACGCCGGTGCGCGCACATCGCCAGCGGGACGTGCAATCTCGACCACGGCATCACCCAGCGGCATGCCTGCTGCGTCGACAATCTGGAGTGGCAAGGCGGCAGGAGGCGCTGCGGACAGCAACAACGGCGCTGCCAGCAGAGGCGTGAGGCGTACCATAGTTATTTTGGCAAGGGCAATTTGCAGGGCTGGCCGGAACATTCCTGCAAATTAGGATAGAACCCCTTAAAATTCAGTCAAAACCGCGATCCGCGCTTTAAGCCTTTCATAACGGGCAATGGTTAATCCGGCAGAAAGCCTGACACAGGCGTAAGGGTATCGAGGCATTTTCCCGTGGGCAATTCACCGTATTGGCAGCTCCGCCTTCCAGAGCCGATAAAGGCCGGTAAGTGGCTGTTATCATGTGCATTATTTTTAGGCACAGCAAGCCACTCGATTGTATTTGCCAAACCGCTCCTGCCCGATCCGTTGCTGGACGGGGGCAAACTGGTCCTGACCAATGGCGTTAGCACGATTGAAGGGGCTAGCGGCGGCGGTCTTGCCACATGGGCCACGATTGCCGGCATGGGCACAGACCGCGCGATCGGCGTTTCCGGCCATGTCACCGCCATCGCACTGCCGGATTATGGCTGGCAAAGCCACGGCATCGCTATAGGCATTCTGGACCGCGTGGAGCTATCCTATGCGCGCCAGAACTTTGACACGCGCACGGTGGGCGCAGCGCTGGGCTTGGGTGAAGGGTTCCGGTTCAATCAGGACATTTTCGGCGCAAAAGTGCGTCTGGTCGGTGATGTCGTTTATGGCAGTCCGGTCTTGCCGCAGATCAGCTTGGGCATTCAGCACAAACGCAGTCTGGATTCAGCGATAGTTCGCGCAGTGGGGGCAGGATCGGCCCACGGCACCGATTTTACGGCAAGCGCCACCAAACTGTTTTTGTCGAAGAGCGTACTGGTCAATGCCACGGCGCGGCTGACGCATGCAAACCAGTTCGGCTTGCTGGGCTTTGGCGGCGTTCAAGGCACCAGCCGTTCCGTGCAGTTTGAAGGATCGCTGGCCTATATGCTTTCACCGCGATTGGTAGTGGGGGCCGAATACCGCACCCGCCCCAGCAATCTGGCCATAGCGCGTGAAGACGATGCTCATGATGTGTTTGTGGCATGGGTGTTTACGCGAAATGCGACCGTCACGGCGGCTTATGCCGACGTCGGTTCCGTTGCAACGTTTGATGGCCAGCGTGGCGCCCTCGTTTCCCTCCAGCTTGCGTTCTGAGGCTTCATGATGAGCATGATTGTGGCGCTTGCGCTGATTGCCGGCCAGCCTGTCAATACAGGCCCCCAAGGCGTTCTACCGCAAAGTGAAGAAGCGATTGATTGGGACAAGGAGTTCGGCGCAGAAAAGCGCGTCGCCGATCCGGTAACAGGCGAACTGCCGGTGGATGCTTATGTCCAGGCCGATGCCAACGCAGGTGCTGCCCCGCTCCGCAACGATCACCTGGCGCAAGCACTCGGCGGGCAGGCGGGCATCAGGACAATCGTGGCGCGGCTGGTGGAGTTAAGCACGGCCGATCCCCGGATCGAGGCTGTTTTCCAGAACCATGATATGGTGCGTTTGCGCCGAACGTTGTTTGAACAGATCTGTTTTATCGCGAATGCCGGATGCAGCTATACCGGGCGGGACATGAAGGCCGCGCACAAGGGCCTTGGCATTACACGCGCCGATATGAACGCGCTGGTCGAACACCTGCAACGGGCGATGCGTGAACAAGACGTGCCGTTTGCAGCGCAAAATCGCCTGCTGGCAAAACTGGCACCTATGGACCACGCCATTCAGGAACGCTGATGCCAGCCGCGCTGCGCACCGGCGTGCGCAACCCAGCTGGCCTAGGGTCAGGACCTATTAATCCCGCCTTCGAGGTTTGAGGCAAAATGGCTTGTTGCAAGGCGGATAGGCGCAGGAATAGTGGTTTTATTTCAAGACTATCCAACGCAGCAGCAGGCCATTTTGGTCAAATCCCTGCGGGACGCCGGAATGGCTTCCATCTCGAACAGACAGGTGCTTGGAAAGGCAACCAGCCTTCCCGGCGCACCTGTCCG
>JADYXV010000050.1 GCA_020853995.1 Novosphingobium sp. | reverse complement strand
TTCTTGAGAAGGTAGCGGTTGAGCTGGTTGGCATCGCTTTCTTCAGGAGCATGGGTGGCAACGCCGCCAGCAACCGAAGGAACATGACCAACAGGAACCTGATCATCGAAGTGGACGAACAGCGAGAGCTGGTCTTGAAGAATGCGCGCAGCATAAGCCACTGCGTCTTCAGGGGTCACCGTACCGTCTGTTTCGACTGTCAGGTTGAGCTTGTCATAGTCAAGCTCTTGTCCGATGCGTGCATTGTCGACCTTGTACGAAACCTGACGAACCGGCGAATAGAGCGAGTCAACCGGGATAAGGCCGATTGGTGCATCCACCGGGCGGTTGGCGACAGCAGGGACATAGCCCTTGCCGGTGTCGACCGTCAGTTCCATGTTGAAGGTTGCGCCTTCATCTAGGTTGCAGATTACGAGGTCCTTGTTGAGGACTTCGATATCGCCGGTAACAGCAATGTCGCCTGCCTTGACTTCGCCCGGACCGGTTGCCGAAAGCTGGAGACGCTTGGGGCCTTCGCCCTGCATCTTCAATGCGATCTGCTTCACGTTCAGAACGATGTCAGTCACATCTTCACGCACGCCGGCAAGCGACGAGAATTCGTGAAGTACGTTCTCGATCTTGATCGAGGTACCGGCTGCGCCCTGCAGCGATGACAACAACACGCGGCGGAGCGCATTGCCGAGGGTGAGACCAAAGCCACGCTCAAGCGGTTCGGCGACAAAAGTCACGCGGCGCTTGGGATCGTTGCCCGGTTTGATCTCGAGATTGTTGGGCTTCTTCAGTTCCTGCCAGTTCTTGATGTTGACAGTCATGGAATTCCCCTGGGGTTTGTGCGGGCTTGCCGGACATCGGACGAATTATCCGTATCCGGTCGAGGTATTGGGTGGATGAAAGCGCCGGTACCAGCGCCACCACCCACCGAAGGCAAATTAGACGCGACGACGCTTCGAAGGACGAACGCCGTTGTGCGGGATCGAGGTCACATCGCGGATAGCCGTGATGGTGAAACCGACCGCTTGCAGTGCACGGAGTGCGCTTTCACGGCCCGAACCGGGGCCCTTGACCTCGACTTCGAGGGTGCGGACACCGTGTTCCGCAGCCTTCTTGCCAGCATCGTCAGCAGCGACCTGCGCTGCATATGGTGTCGACTTGCGGCTACCCTTGAAGCCCATCATGCCGGCCGAGGACCACGAAATCGCGTTCCCCTGTGCGTCGGTGATGGTCACCATTGTGTTGTTGAAGCTGGCGTTTACGTGTGCAACGCCGCTTGTGATGTTCTTACGCTCGCGGCGCTTAATGCGCTGAGGTTCGCGTGCCATTGATCTCTATCCTCGATAATCTGGGACGGAAGAAAGCCTTTGCAGGTCTTACTTCTTCTTGCCGGCGATCGGCTTGGCCTTACCCTTGCGGGTGCGGGCGTTGGTGTGCGTGCGCTGTCCGCGGACCGGCAGGCCCTTACGGTGACGCAGACCACGATAGCATGCGAGGTCCATCAGGCGCTTGATGTTCATCGCAACTTCGCGACGAAGATCGCCTTCCACGTTATGATCGGCATCGATCGTTTCGCGGATCTGGAGGACTTCGGCATCCGACAGGTCTTGCACACGACGGCTGTGGTCAATGCCCAGCTTGTCGGCGATCTGCTTGGCCTTGTGAGGCCCGATACCATGGATGTAGGTGAGCGCGATAATAACGCGCTTGTTGGTGGGGATGTTTACCCCGGCAATACGAGCCACTTGATTCTCCGTTTTGCTCCACAGGACACAAGCGACTCGCGTCGCTGGCCCTATCTCATCGCGAAAAACACTCGGGAAACCGGATAATTTGCGAGGTTTCAGGGGTTTAATCCCGATAGCGCATATTATGGCCGGAGGTGAGTGAAAGGCGCGCTTAAGCGGTTTCGCAAGTAACGTCAACCGCTCTACGCATAGATAATGAGAGACAGCGCACCCCAACCCGGCGCGTTTGAACTCCATTATGGAAGGTGGATACCGCAGATCGGACGCTAGGTCAAAAACGAACGCGCAGTCCTTGCCTGCAAATGCGTTGGGCCGTTTGTCACCGCCTTACTTGGCTGGGTCTATGCACAATGCACCACAAACGCTAAGTGATCGGCAATCCCGTCCGGATTGTGCCAATTTGCCGCATCGTTGACCGGAACCTTTGGCACACCTGCGGATAGGGGCATCGATGGCTCACGACATTACCCTTTCTGTCCGGCTTGATTACACCATGCGCGAATGTGCGCCGGTGCTGATGCAAATTGCAGCCGCCACGCTTCCCGGCCAAGATGTGCGCGCAGCCTCTCTAGTCGTTACGCCGCCTGTGCCGATGCGGGCCATTGCAGCGCATGATAATGTGGGTGAACGTACATGGCTTGAACCGGTGAGCGGCTTCACTGTAGCCTATGATGCGCAGGTCACAGTAATGCGGCAGGCTTCGGTACTTGCAGCGCTATCCGCCGATCCGCTGCCCTCGTTACCTGCGGGGGTGGTCGAATACCTGTTGCCGTCACGCTATTGCCCGGTCGATACCCTGCACGTGACCGCGATGGATCAATTCGGCGGAATGAGTGGCGGGATGATGGTTTCGTCCGTCACCGAATGGATCGCCGGACACCTTACGTATGTGCCCGGCGCAAGCCACGGCGCGACGACCGCGCTGGACACTTTTCTGTCCCGTGAAGGCGTATGCCGCGATTATGCGCACCTGCTGATCGCGCTTGTCCGGAGCCTGGGCATTCCGGCGCGAATGGTCAGCGCATATGCGCCCGGCGTTACGCCGCCTGATTTTCATGCCTTGGCCGAAGTCTGGCTGAACGGTGGCTGGCATCTGGTGGACGCCACCGGCATGGCTGATCCTGCCAAGACCGTGATCATCGGTGTCGGGCGGGATGCCGCAGACGTTGCCTTTCTGACAATTTTCGGCGCAGCAGAATTGAATGCACAGTCCGTTGATGTGCAGCTTACCGGTTAGATCCGCTCGGCCTGTGCCACGGCGTCGCTGGCGCGCAGGGCGCTGACGATCCTGGTGAGATGCGCCAGATCGCGCACTTCAAGATCAACCTCATAAGTGTGGAACGGATTTTCGCGCTGGGTCATCTCAAGATTGACCACGTTGGCGTGATTGTTGGCAAAGATGCCCGCCATTTCAGCGAGCGTTCCGGGGCGGTTGTACAATTCGGCGCGCAAGCGTCCAACCGCTCCATCGGTACGCGCGTCCCACGAAAGATCGATCCAATCGGCATCGACGCCATCGGCCAGTTTCATGCAATCAATCGCATGAACTTCAACGCCCTTTTCCGGACGGCGCAAACCAACGATGCGGTCACCGGGTACGGGGTGGCAGCAATCGGCCAGCTTGAACGCCATGCCCGGCGTCAAGCCACGCACCGCAATGGCGCGTTGCTGGCTGGGCCAGTTTTCCTGCGGCAAGTTGGCCGCGCTGCCGGGAACGAGCGCTTCCATCACTTGCCGGTCATCAATTTTAGCTGAACCGATGGCGAACATGAAGTCCTCCTCGGTAGCCATTTTCAGGCGTTTTACCGCATCAGCCAGCGCTTTCTTGCCGATTTTGGTCGATAGCCGCTCAACGATTTCCTCG
>JADYXV010000049.1 GCA_020853995.1 Novosphingobium sp. | reverse complement strand
GCGACAGAACCACGCGGCCATCATCGCTTTGTGCGCCTGCTCCGGCCAGCGCCGGATTGATCGCTTGCGCCAAGGTCTGGCAATTGGCCTGATCCAGCCTGCCTGAAAGGATCGCATTGCAGAAACCGGGACCTGTCGCCGAATAGGCGCCCGATGCAGTTGCCAGCACCGTGTCGCTCTTATCGCGGGCATAATAGACCTTGAGCTTCGCCGTGACCGCGCCGATTTCAGACTTCAGGATACCGCGAGCTGCAATCCGGTCGGGTTCACCCCACTTGCGCCCACCTGCAAGGCTCTGCTGCCAGCCGCCGCCGAAGCTGCCATCGTTGAGGAAGGACAGTCGAAGCGCCGTGTTTTCGCCCAGCGAAAGGGACTGGGCCGCCTCAATGCGATACCTGTTCCACGAACCGTAATCCAGCGTCACATAGCCATCATTGTCACCCGGCTTTGCCTCATGCGAGATAATCTGCACTGCGCCGCCTACCGCATTGCGGCCATAAAGGCCCGATTGCGGCCCCTTCAGCACTTCCACGCGCTGCAGGTCGAATACGCCACCTGCGCCCATGACAAGCGATGGCTGATAGATTTCGTCGATGTAGATCGATGTCGAAGGGCTGTTGTTGACGTTGAAATCAAACAGGGCAACGCCGCGGATCGTCCAGTTCGGCTGGCTGCCACCCTTGTCCTGATAAATCTGTGTATTGGAAACCAGGGCACCGATCTCGTCGATCGTGCGGGTTTGCCTTTCGCGCAAGGTATCGCCGGATACAGCCGTGATGGCAATCGGCACGTCCTGCAGGTTCTGTTCGCGCTTTTGCGCGGTTACAACAATCTCATCGCTTTCACCCTGCGCCTGTGCAAACGCGGGCGTCGCAACAAGAGCAATGATCGAAGCCGATCCAATCAGTATAGAACGCATATTGATCTACTCCCCGTTTTCGCAATTTCAATCGATCAGGCGATCAACCTCCTCGCCTGCCGTTTTACCTTGTGCCCCGCGATCTGTAGCCGCACACAGGCACATCAACTTGTTTTTCGAACCGAACGCACACGACCCGGCATTGCAGAAGCTTCCCGCCGGCACGCTGGCTAAGACAAGTCAACTGTGATCACACTATTAATGTGATCACATATGTGCAAGTGCTGTTGTTGTCAACTTGGTCCACGACCGATACTTCCGACCTTAAAGCCGTTCAGATCCGTCCGGCATGGAGAGCCCAGGTCTTGAAAGAAGCCGATCCGACTTCAGAGGCGCTGGAAGACGCAACCATCCAGCAACGCATTCATGGCCGGTTGCGCACTGACATCATGCTGGGGCGCATTGCGCCCGGAGAGCCTTTGACCATCAGGGGGTTGGCAGAGAAGCTTGGCGTAAGCGCGATGCCGGTACGCGAGGCACTGCGCCGCCTTGCCGCAGAACAGGCGATCGAACTCCTCGGCAACCGTCGCGTCCGCATTCCGATCATGTCGGTGAACCGGTTCGAGGATCTGCTCGCGGCGCGGATTGCTCTGGAATCAGAGGCTGCGGTCCGTGCCCTTCCCCACATTACCGCAGAAACGATCGCGGAAATGGAGCGGCATGATACTGCACTTGATGCCGCAATGGCCCGGAACGATTACGATCAGTGGCTGGCAGCAAACTTTGCGTTCCATCGCACCTTGTACGCTGCCCGTCCTGATTCGATTTTCCTGCCGCTCATCGAATCGCTGTGGCTGCAAGTGGGGCCGTTTCTTCGCATGGCGTTGGAAAACGTGGGGCCATCGTACACCGTGGACCGCCATGTCGAAGCGCTACAAGCCCTGCGCGAACGCAATGTCATGGCCTTGCGCATCGCAATCGAAGCCGACCTGCGAGACGGCATCACTCACCTTGGCCAACGCCTGATGCGTTTGGATGAGGCATTGACTTTGCCAGCCAAGCATCAAGGCCGCCGGCCCAAAAGTCGTAAAATCAGTCCACCACCAGCTTGAAGATCGAAAGCTTCACCGCCGGTGCATCGGCGGTGCCTGCAGGATTGATCGTGCCTGTAAAGATATAGCGGTTGAGCCAGGAATAAGGGCCGTCAGGCGCCTCGAACTGGGGGGTTGTGACCGCATAGTCTGCGGGCCAGTCGCCCGTCTTGCTGTGCCACAGGCCATTATTGCGGATATGGATCTGCACACCATCATGCGTCTGCATGAAATATTCGGCAGCGATTTCCCAATAGCCGTCAGACCGGACAAGCTGCCAATCATACCCGCCGGCCACGATCTCGCCCCGCAGCGTTGGCCCTGCAAAGCTTCCGCCAATGATCGGGACACGAAACCGCTCCCCCCGGATGGTGCGGCCATGCGGAATTTCTTTCTGCAACAGCGCAACAGCATCATAAACCCACTCGGATCGAGGCGCTTTGGGGGGGACAACGCCCCCAACCGGGCTGGCAAAACCGCGAGTTGCCCCCAACAAACCGCTTGCACCTGCCAGCGTTGCCGCAGTTAGAATATTGCGACGCGTTGCAACTGCGGACACGCTCAACCCCCTTAAAATCATCACGCCGTATGAAACTGCCATCCGCCAAGATTATTTGCAATCGCTTTGTGATCACAATGTGCTCATAAGCCGGAATTGAGCTTACTTTTTAGTCCAAAGATGCTGTCCGCCCAGCCTGCATTGATCATGACCCATGCGTCCATGTGCTGCGACCGATGGTCATAATCTGCCATGGCTGATCGATGAGCGCGCTCCCTGCCTGGCAGCAGTGCACGACGATGCTTGCAACATCCATTTCTCACCGCAAACCGCTGTGTGATTGGATGGATAGCCCCTGAGACAAGGTCAGGGTGACCGCAGGCTTTGGCTAAAAAAGCTTGAAAACTGCACCCTCAGAACTTGTTATCCCGCGGAAACCCGTTCGGCGGCAAACGCCCCGCCGCACCGCGCGCGACCTTCCACGGCAACAAGTCCTTTTCGGTCCGCGTGCGGCCAGAATCCCCGCCCATCGTCCACGAAAGGCCGTCTTCCAGCTTCAACGTAATCACATCGGCCATGCCGCCGTCTTTATAACGTTGCAGCGTCACGCCTTGGCCCTTGGCGAGGATCGGCACTTCGGACAGGCCGAATACCACCAGTTTGCGGTTATCGCCGATCACCGCAACATGATCGTGCTCGGCGGCAATCTCGCGCACCACGGCAAGCTTAACGCCGGGCTTGGTTGAAACCACGCCACGCCCTTTGCGCGTTTCGGCCAGCAGTTCGTCCATTTCAGCCGCAAAGCCGCGCCCGGTGTTGGCCGCCAGCAGCAACTGGCCCTTGGGCTTGTAAATCACCACGTCAATAATGTGCGCTTCGGGATCGATGTCCACCATCGTGCGGATCGGTTCGCCAAAGCCGCGCGCGCCGGGCAGCTTGTCCGCGCCCAGCGTATAGAAGCGCCCATTGTCCACCGCCAACAGCAACTTGTCCGTGGTCTGGCAATGAAACGCAAAGGCTGGGCCATCACCTTCCTTGAACTTGAAATCGCCGTCTAACGCCAGATGCCCCTTGGCCGCCCTGATCCAGCCTTTGGCCGATAGGATCACCGTCACCGGCTCCTTCTCGATCATTGCATCCATGCTGAATTCGCGCGTCGGCGCAGCTTCGGCAATGGTTGTACGGCGGCGACCCAGCAACGTATCCGGCCCGTATTCCTTGCGCAGCGCCTTCAGATCGGCCTTCAGCCGCTTTTTCTGCAACGCAGGGCTATCCAGTAGCGTGAGCAGTTCTTCCTGCTCGGCCAGCAGATCGGCCTGCTCCTTGCGTAGCTCCATTTCCTCAAGCTTGCGCAAAGACCGTAGCCGCATATTCAGGATGGCCTCGGCCTGCCGGTCGGTCAGGTCGAACTCGGCCATCATGATCGGTTTTGGCTCATCCTCGGTGCGGATAATCTCGATGATCCGGTCAAGGTTGAGGTAGGCGATGATATAGCCGCCCACCAGTTCCAGACGGCTGGCGATCTTGTCCAACCGGTGCCGCGAACGGCGCAGCAGGATGTCGATCTGCGAAATCACCCATTCCTGCAACAGCAGCTTCAGGCCCATCACGCCCGGCGTGCGCCGCGCATCCAGCACGTTGAGGTTCAACCCGAACCGGTTTTCCAGATCGGTCAGCCGGAACAGCGATTCCTTAAGCAGATCGGGATCGATGTTGCGGCTTTTGGGCACGAGCACCAGCCGGATCTGCTCGTCCGATTCATCGCGCACATCTTCAAGGATAGGCAGCTTCTTGTCGGCAATCAGTTGCGCGATCTGCTCGATAAGCTTGCTCTTCTGCACCTGGTACGGAATTTCGGACACGACCAGCTGCCACTGACCACCGCCCAGTTTTTCAATCCCCGTCTCTTCCCAGTTGCCCGCTTCATCGCGGCCTGTGGAAAAGCGTCCACGCACGCGGATCGCCCCGCGCCCGCTGGCATAAGCGGCCGAAATCGTGGCAGGGCTGTCCACCACTACCCCGCCTGTGGGCAGATCAGGCCCGTGGAACACTTCCATCAACTGCGCATGTTCAACCGCCGGATTATCAATCAGCAGCAGCGTCGCATCGACAATCTCGGCCACGTTATGGCTCGGGATATTGGTCGCCATGCCCACGGCAATGCCGCTGGAGCCGTTGGCCAGAAGGTTCGGGAAAAGGCCCGGAAAAATCTCCGGCTCTTCCTCTTCACCATTGTACGTCGGCTGGAAATCGACCGTCCCGTCCTCCAGCCCGGCCATCAGCCGCATCGCTGTTTTGGTAAGCCGAGCTTCGGTATAGCGATAGGCCGCCGCGTTATCACCGTCGATATTGCCGAAGTTGCCCTGGCCTTCGACCAAGGGATAGCGCAGCGCAAAATCCTGCGCCAAGCGCACCATCGCGTCATAGACCGAAGCATCGCCGTGCGGGTGATACTTGCCGATCACATCGCCCACCACGCGCGCCGACTTTTTGTATGCGCCGGTCGCGTCCAGCTTCAACTGGCGCATCGCCCACAACAGGCGGCGGTGGACCGGCTTCAACCCGTCGCGAAGATCGGGCAATGACCGCGCGGTGATGGTCGACATCGCATAGACCAAATACCGCTGCGAAAGCGCGGAATCGAAAGGCGCGTCGACAATAGCGTCAAACGGATCGGGTTCGTTGTCTGTGGTGATCGCCATGGCCTGCGGGGCTTAGCAAGCTGGCACCCTAAACAAAAGGGCGCTGAAGGAAAGCTGGGGAACAACCCCATCGCCCGTCAATTGTAAGGGACACAGCGCGCCCGTCTTTGGCGCCCACCCCGTTTCCTGGAGAATACCCATGACCAAGCGCATCCTGATCCTTGCGACCGATGGCTTTGAACAATCCGAACTGATGGGCCCCAAAAAAGCACTCGAAGAGGCCGGTTTTGAAACCGTCGTCGCCAGCATCGAAAGTGGCTCGATCAAAGGCTGGAAGGACAAGAACTGGGGCGATAGCGTCCGTGTGGACATCACCATCGATGAAGTATCCGCCGAAGATTACGACGCCCTTCTGCTACCCGGCGGCCCGATGAATCCCGATATCCTGCGCATGAACGATGACGCCATCGACCTCATCAACGATTTTGACGATGCAGGAAAGCCTATCGCGGCCATCTGTCACGCCCCTTGGCTGATGGCCGAAGCCGACATTCTGGACGGACGCACCGTCACCAGCTGGCCCTCGATCCGTACCGATCTTGCCAATGCCGGTGCCGATGTTGTCGATGAAGAAGTTGTGGTGGATGGCAACTTCATCACCAGCCGCATGCCCGATGATATCCCTGCCTTCTCGGCGGCTTTGATTGCCGCCTTGGCAGACTGAGTCAGGGCCTACCCCCAACCCCGCCCGCAGGCGGGAGGGGTGAAGGTGCCGCCTCGACCCGAACACCTCACCGTAAAGCGCCTCGATCTCATCAAGCGCCGCCACGCGCGGATTGTTGGCCGGAGATCCCGAAGCAACCGCCTGCCGCGCCATTTCCGGCACGAGCTCGTCCCATTGCGCGGCCGAAATGCCATGTGAACGCGGCGTCGGTACGCTCAAATCCGCATTCAGCGCGGCCAGTTCCTCCAGCAGCCGCGCCACCGCTGCCTGATCGCCCTCATCCTGATGCGCAACGCCCATCGCGCGGGCGCAGTCGGCATAACGGCCCAATGCCGATGGCGCGGAAAACGCCGTTACCGCGGGCAACAGCATCGCGTTGGAAAGGCCGTGCGGCACATGGAAAAATGCGCCGATCGGGCGACTCATGCCATGCACAAGCGCTACACTGGCATTGGAAAATGCGATCCCGGCGTGATGCGCGCCCACCATCATCGCCTCACGCGCCGCGCGGTTATCAGGCGCGGCGCAAGCCGTGCGGATATTGGGCGCAATCAGCTTCATCGCCGATAATGCCATTGCATCGGAAAAAGCATTGGCCCTGCGCGAAACATAGGCCTCGATGGCGTGAGTCAGGGAATCGATCCCGGTATCCGCCGTTAGCCGCGCAGGCTTGCCCATGGTCAGTTCAAAATCGACGATCGCAATCGTGGGCAAGAAGGCCAGACCTGCGCAAAGCATCTTCTCCTGGCTTGCCTCGTCAGTCACGATGGTAAACCGCGTCGCCTCCGATCCCGTCCCTGCCGTAGTCGGCACTGCAATAACCGGCAGGCCCGGTACGTCGGTCAGCGCGGGCGCTTTCATCACCGGGATCGGGCGCGGATCAAGTGCCAGCGCGGCAATCGCCTTGGCCGTATCGATAGGGCTGCCGCCACCAAACCCGATCACGCAATCACAGCCGCTCCAGCGCAAACTTTCCAGCGCCTGCTCCACTACAGCCACCGTAGGATCGGGTACCGTTTCGGTAAAGACTTGCGCCGTCAGCCCCGCTGCCTCAAGCACAGCCACCAACTGCGCCACCATCCCCGATTGCACCAGAAACCCGTCGGTCACCACAAACGGGCGCTTCAGTCCGCACTGCGCCATCGCCTCCGGCAATTCGGCCAAGGCCCCCCCGCCGATACGGATAATGCGCGGTAGATTGATCGTGGCCATGCAGAACGCCCCTTTTTTGCAAATCCCAGGGAAGCGCAAACTCTGCCTCGCTGCAAGGAAAAGCCCTACCGCCCCTGCATGTCCCTCGCT
>JADYXV010000048.1 GCA_020853995.1 Novosphingobium sp. | reverse complement strand
GATCGCATCGGCATCGTCGGTCAGGTTGATCCGGCTCATGTCGGAAGGATCAGACTTGCTCATTTTCGCGCTGCCATCTCGCAAAGACATGATGCGCGCCGCTTCCGGCGGAATGATCGGTTCCGGCATCGTGAACACGGGTGCATCTTCAGAAGCGAAGTCATTGTTGAACTTTTGCGCAATATCGCGCGCCAGTTCCAGATGCTGCTTCTGGTCTTCACCCACCGGCACATGCGTCGCCTGATAAAGCAGCACGTCAGCGGCTTGCAGCACCGGATAAGTGAACAGCGCCACAGAAGCGCCTTCACGGTTCTTGCCCGCCTTGTCCTTCCACTGCGTCATCCGGTTCAACCATCCCATGCGCGCGGTGCCATTCAGCAACCATTGCATTTCGGCATGGGCGGGCACTTGCGCCTGGTTGAACAGGATCGACTTGTCCGGATCAATGCCGCACGAAACCAGTGCCGCCACCATCTCGCGCGTGTTTGAACCCAGTTCCGCCGGATTGTGCGGCATGGAAATGGCGTGCAAATCTGCAAGGAAATAGAGGCACTGCCCCCCTTGCGCCGAAAATTCATCCTGCATGCGCACCCAGTTCCGGATCGCACCCAGGTAATTGCCAAGGTGGAGATTGCCCGTAGGCTGGATACCGGAAACGATGCGCATCGAATTGGCCTTCAATTGGTACGGCGACGCCGCAGGAGAAGTTTGAGATCATCCTTGGAGAACGCCCCCAGAATGACCGTGGCGAGCCCATAGACCACCACTCCGGAAGTGACCAGTGCAGCCATTGCTGCAAGGCGGATCATCCAGGTGCCGGCGACGTAGGGCATGACCAGCCCCTGCCCCAGCCATAACACGCCGCCCATTGCCACCGCAGCCAGCGCCAGACGCCAAACCCGCCGCTTCAGCCGCACATCAGCCACAAAATGCCCCCGTTTGACCAACGTGCGGTACAGCATCCACACATTGATGGTGGATGCTATTGCAGTGGCCAAAGGTGGCCCCATGTGTTGCAGCGGGATGATCAGTACAAGATTCCCGACAAGGTTTACCACCATCGATATAGTGGCAAAACGCACCGGGGTTTTTGTATCTTGCCGCGCATAGAAGCCCGGCGTCAGCACCTTAACCAGAATGTAGCTCGGCAAACCGACAGAAAACGCCGCCAGCGCTTGCGCGGTAAAGTGCGTGTCTTGCGCATCAAACTTGCCATAGCCGAACAGCGCCGCCGTAATCGGCTCACCACACAGCACCAGCGCCATCGCCGCAGGCAGGGTAAGCAGCAACGCCAGTTCCATGCCGCGGTTCTGCGTATCCATCGCAGCGGCTTCCTCGCCCCCGCCCAATTGCCGCGAAATCGTCGGAAGCAGAACCGTGCCAAGACCAATGCCAATCAGCCCCAAAGGCAACTGGTTCAGCCGGTCGGCCATGTAGATATACGTCACCGAACCATTGGCCAGCAACGATGCTGCAAGCGCGGTCGAAACCACCAGATTGATCTGCACCGCGCCTGCACCCGCAGCAGCAGGCAGGATCAGCTTCATCAGCCGCTTGATCTCTGGCGACAAGCGCGGGCGGCGCAACCGCAGCCGGACACCGTTTCTGCGGCAAGCCCACGCCAGCCACGCGAGTTGCAACGCACCCGAAACAGAAACGCCAATCGCCTGATTTCGCGCGGTAATCAGCGGATCATCGGAATGAAAGCCCAGCAGGGCCACGATCAGCGTCACGTTCAACAGGATCGGTGCCGCAGCGTTGACCCAGAATTTATTCATCGAATTGAGGATGCCGCCAAACAGCGAAACAATGCTGATCAGCATCAGATAGGGGATCGTCAGCCGCGAAAGCTGCACCGCATAGGCAAACTGCTCTGCGCTGACCCCGTTGAATTTGCCTGAAAGCACGAATGTGACCGGCCAGGCGAAGACTTCCAGCAGCACTGTCATAACGATCAGCACCGGCAACAGCACCGCCAGCGCCGCTTCGGCAAAGTCCAGCCCGTCTCGCAACCCCTTGCCTTCGGGGTCGGCGACTTTCTGGTTAAACATCGGAATAAAGGCCGATGAAAACGCGCCCTCGGCAAAGAGCGCGCGGAACATATTGGGCAGCCGGAACGCCACAAGGAACGCGTCCGAGGCAAACCCTGCGCCCACGTACCGCGCAAACAGGCTGTCGCGCACAAGACCCAGCACGCGGCTGAGCAATGTCAGCCCGCCGATCGTGCCGGTTGCCTTGAGCAGATTCATGGCTTGCCCCCTTCACTCAAAACCCGCTCATACCTTGGTAGAGCGGGCTTTCGAGTGATCCGGGAATCAGGCATTTCCGGCCGGAACTGCTTCGGCAGTTGCTTGGGCCTGCGCCAATTGCTGCATGTACAAGCCGTTGAAATCAATCGGCTCAAGCATCAATGGCGGGTAACCTGCGTCGCGCACGGCATCGGCAATGATGCGGCGGGCGAAGGGGAACAGGATGCGCGGACCTTCGGCGAACAGGAACGGATGGGCCTGATCTTCAGGAACATTGCGCATGCCGATCAGGCCGCAATAGGCCAGTTCAACGATGAACGCGGTGCCTTGTGAACCCTTTGACGTCACGTTGACCTTCAATTCGATCTCGTGAATTTCCGGCTGGATAACGCGCGCCGAAATGTTGAAGTCCACAGCCATTTCAGGGACTTCAGTCCACTGATAGCTTTCCGGCGCATTAGGATTTTCGACCGAAAGATCTTTCACATATTGTGAGATCAGGCCGATTGCCGGTGACGTGTCTTCGCCATTGGGCACCGGGCCGCCAAGGCCCTGCTCGTCAAGGTTGAGATTCGAAATGATGTTGCCTTCGTCGGCCATGAGGACAGCTTTCCTGGTGATTTACCCTTGGCCGCGCGCCTAGCACCACAGCAATCGTGCGGCAATCCGCCTTGTTCAGCGCGCTGTTGCAACAGATGAACCGAAATCTTGCCCGTTTCGGTTCGCCCTATGGTTCATGCACGCGTTGTTCATTTGTAATCCGTACCTATTTAAGGCAAGTTGAAACGATGCCGAATATGCTTTGGGCAAATTTGGCCAGTTCGGGATTAATGCGCGTGATTGTTCAGATTGTTATCCTGGCGATGATTGCAGCCTTTCTGGGCCTGCGACTCTACTCCGTCCTCGGCCGACGGCCCGAACGTGATGAGGAGCCTGTACGCCGCCGGATCGAACAGCCCGATCCATCGTCACAAAACCGCTCGGGTTCCCAGCAAGCAGTAACGCCACGCCTTGTCGAAGGCGGCGCCAATGCTGGCCGCGCGCGCGAAAATACGGCTCCAGAACCAAGCACGCTTGATAATCGCGCAGAAATCGGTGTTCGCGCCATCATCGCTGCAGATCGCCGCTTTGACCTCGCCCAGTTCCTCGCCGGATCAAAGGGCGCATACAGCATGATTTTGGAAGCGTTCTGGCGCGCTGATAAAGAAGAACTGAACCAGCTTTGTGATGCCGACGTGTACGAAGGCTTTGCCTCGGCCATCGATGCGCGTGTTGCTGCGGGCGAAACAGTTGAAGCCCGCCTCATCCGTATCGAAGAAGCGCGCATTATTGCAGCCTCGCTTGATGGGATGGTTGCTCGAATCACCGTGCGTTTTCTGGCAGACATTGCCTCGATCACGCGCGACTCGGAAGGTCAGGTTATTGCAGGCACGCTAGATGATGCCATTGAAGCACGTGACGTCTGGACATTCCGCCGCGACCTTACCTCAAGTGATCCTGACTGGTTGCTGGACGAAACCGACGAAGCCTGAGCGGGAGCAATGCGGGGGGAAGACGTGGCGGGAAATTCCCGGCATAACCTTAGAATGCTGCGTCTATCCGTCCTGATCGCGTTTACGCTTCTTGGCAGTTGTGTTCGGCTCGTCCCTGAAGGCGCAGGGCCAGCGCCGGTCCTGCCAAAGCCTGTTATGACAGGCGCGACTGCCGCGCTGGCTGGAGTGACAACAGGGCCGCTCACCTCGGGCCTTGGCTTCAAGACGGACAATACCGCCGCAGCGCTCGGCACTTTCGTTCAATCATGCAGCAGGCTTACCAAACGTGCTGACACATCAGGGCTGACCCGCCCGGAAGATTGGGCACCGGCCTGCGCCGCGGCAACCGCATGGCCTGCAGGCGATGCATCTCGCTTCTTCTCGACTTATTTCGAAACGGCCGAAGTCGGTGATGGCAATGCCTTTGTCACCGGTTACTTCGAACCGGAGATTGCCGGCGTACGGCAACGCCGTCCCGGCTTTGACGTACCCCTTTACCAATTGCCGCCTGACCTTGTGCGCGCCAAACCCGGCGATGCGCAACCGCTGCCGGATGGCCGCATGCCTTTGGGCCGCTATGATGACGCTGGCGTGTTCACGGCCTACTATGACCGCGCGCAAATCGACAGCGGCGAACTGGCAGGCAAAGGTCTGGAAATTGGCTGGGCGGCCGATCCTGTCGAGGTGTTCTTTCTGCAAATCCAGGGCTCTGGCCGCCTGCGTGCACCCGATGGCAGCGTGATCCGCCTTGGCTTTGCCGGGCAAAATGGCCATGCTTACGTCGGTATCGGATCGGTCATGCGCGAACGAGGCTTGATTGGCAGTGCGCCCGGCCAGTACTCGGGATCGATGCAAGGCATTCAGCAATACTTGCGCGACTTCCCAGCCGAAGGCCGCGCACTGATGCGCATGAACCGCAGCTACGTGTTCTTTCGGGAATTGACCGGCGCTGGCCCGATCGGCGCGCTTAACGTGCCCATTGCGGGACGCTCGACTGTAGCGGTCGATCCGGCGTTCGTGCCTTTGGGTGCGCCGGTCTGGCTGCAGCTTGATCGTAAGGACGCCAGCGGACTGTGGGTAGCGCAAGACACCGGAGGGGCCATTCGCGGGGCTAACCGGTTTGACAGTTTCTGGGGCGCAGGCGCACAAGCGCGCGAAATTGCCGGCGGGATGAGCGCGCGCGGACGGGCGCTGATCCTGCTTCCCAAGGGCACGCTGGCGCGTCTGGGCCAGCGCTGATGCGCGCGCCACGCGGTCTGTCGCCCGATGAGGCTGCGCTGTGGGAACGGGTTGCGGCAACCATTGTCCCGCTGAACCCGGTGCGCAAGGCAAAGCCGGTGCTGGCTGAACCGGCCGCGATACACACGCCAGCCCAACCCAAGGCAATCAAGGGCCGCGTGCCGCCACCGTTGCCCGCACCGCCCCCGCCTTCGCCAATTGCCCGTCCGTTGCAAAACCACGGCCTCGATTCCACGTGGGACCGCAAGTTGGCGCGCGGAGCCATCGTGCCCGACGTGACTATCGATCTGCATGGCCTTGGTCTGGATGCCGCGCATGGCCGTCTGAATGGCGGGATTGCGCAAGCCTTGGCGATGGGATCACGTGTCATCCTGCTGATTGCGGGCAAGCCGCGCCCGCATGACGAACTGGATGCACGCGGATCGCAACGCGGTGTGATCCGCGCCAAATTGCTCGATTGGCTGGCGCATAGCCCACACGCGCGCAACATCGCGGCTGTCCGCTCCGCTCAACCGCGCCACGGCGGCGCAGGCGCGGTCTACATCGTGCTCAGGAAAGCGCGCTGATCGCGATTCGCGTGTAGATCCGCTGGAGAACGTGCAAATCCGCCATCGCCACCGCCTCGTCGGTTTTGTGCATGGTTGCATTGCAAAGGCCGAATTCGACCACAGGGCAAACCGCGCGCAAGAACCGCGCGTCTGATGTACCGCCGCTGGTCGACAGTTCGGGATCGAGGCCCGTTTCCGCTTTTACAGCCTCGGCAATGATCGTGGAAAACGCGCCGGGCAGCGTGATGAAGTTCTCGCCCGAAATGACCGCGCGTACATCACCTTTGTGGCGGCGCGCGATTTCTTCAACCATCGCAACCAGCGTTGCGCCCGAATGCTGATCGTTGAACCGGATCGAAATGCGTGCGCGGGCTTCAGCCGGAATGACGTTCGTGGCCTTGTTGCCCACTTCAAGATCGGTCACTTCAAGGTTCGATGGCTGGAACCATTTGGACCCGCCATCAAGCACCAGCGCGTCAAGTTCTGCCAGCAGCGCGATCAGGCGCGGGATGGGGTTATCGGCAAGGTGCGGATAGGCAACGTGGCCTTGCGCGCCCTTGCAAGTGATCCACATATTGACCGAGCCGCGCCGCCCGATCTTCACCATATCGCCCAACCGGTGCACGGACGTCGGCTCACCCACCAGACACAGGTCCGGCTCGGCTTTCAGTTCGCGGATCAGTTCGATCAAGGGCACGGTGCCAAAGCGCGCAGGACCTTCTTCATCGCCGGTAATGATGAAGCTTAGCGTGCCCGCCTCTGCCGGAACATCGGCCACAGCCGCCACCATCGCTGCGATGGAACCCTTCATGTCCACCGCCCCGCGTCCGTAAAGCAGTTCGCCCCGGCGTTCAGCCTTGAATGGGCCGGACGTCCACCCCTCGCCCGCAGGCACGACATCAAGATGTCCGGCAAACGCAAAGTGACGTGACCCTTGGGGACCTTGGCGGATCGCAAACATGTTTTCGACCGGTCCGTCCGGCGCCTCACCAGCAACGAATCGGTGAATGGTAAAGCCAAGTGGCTCCAGCATGGCAGCAAGGCAATCGAACACGGCACCGGTCGCAGGCGTAACGCTCTCGCAATCAATCAACTGCTCGGCAAGAAGGACTGGATCAAGCATCAAACCATAGCCTCTTCAAATTGTTCGATAACCCAGTCTTCTGCCGTGGCATCGTTGACCCATGACTGCATCCAGTGATGCGTCCAGACCGCGTCCATATACGCAAGCGCAAAGCCCGGCACACTGATACCATAGGTCATGAAGCGGGAAACGACCGGAGCGTAGATGATGTCAGCAGCACTGAACGCGCCGAACAGGAAAGGGCCGCCATCGCCGAAACGGGCGCGCGCTTCGGCCCACAGACCAAGGATGCGTACGATATCAGCGCGCACTGCAGGCGGAATGGGAAAGTCTTCAACACGTTTGCGGATGTTCATCGGCAGGTGGCGGCGCAATGGCAGATAGCCAGAGTGCATTTCTGCAACCATTGATCGCGCCATGGCGCGCGCTGCTTCGTCCTTGGGCCAGAACCGGTCACGCCCGACCTTGTCGGCAAGATGATCAATGATTGCCAGACTGTCCCAAACCACCACTTCGCCATCCCACATGATCGGGACTTTGCCTGCTGAGGGCGCAAGGCTCTCGTCTCGCCGGACGGCTTCCCAGTCGTTGCCATAGAGCGGAACCGTAGTCTCCTCGAACGGGAGGCCGGATTGTTTGGCGGCAAGCCACCCCCGCAACGACCAGCTTGAATAATTCTTGTTGCCGATGATGAGTTTCATCGCATTTGCCCTGTTACGTCTCGCCGCCGCGTAGCCGTTCAGGTTCATAGTGTCGAGGCTGAACAGGTTGCCCGGTCCAGAGTGGTGCCAGAGTGGCAAATGCCGGGATGAGGTTTCCACAGCGTTTCATTCAATTACACCAACCTGCGCCAAGACTGACTCACGTGAAGGATTCCCGCAGGTGCGAAAGTCTGAATCAGCAAGGTCCTGTATTTGGAGAGCGTGGCTCCGGGATCATCGATCAGCCATCGCACATTATGACCATCGGCCGCCGCAAATGGGCGCGTGGGTCATGATCAATGCATTGTGCCTGCAATTTGCCAGTTCACGCTCGTACGGATTGAAGACCCATTTCATTTCATCTCGCCCAAGCTCGCTGTGTGCCATGCGCTTGCCTTATTCGCCCCTTTTGTCGAAAATGAATCAGTCAGAACGGCGGTGTATACCAAATGGTTCATGAGGTGACTTCGCTGACCCTATACGGGGTGTTGGAATTGCCCTGGTTCGTTGGGCGCTTGAGAGGAACATAATCGCCATGACCTTTGCCCATCGGATCGCCCTGCTGAGCCTTGCCGGAACTCTGCTGATGCCGCTGGCGGCCCATGCCCAGCAGCAATTGCCCACCCAGATCGCAAGCGGGGCGAAGTCCGAAGTGCCCGTCGCAACGCAAGTCATGCGCTGGCGCATGAATGATGCCGATGTGAACAGCTTTGCCTTCCGCAACATGGACCAACTGTTCACCACACGCACCGTGGGCCATTCAGGCGCACCCTGGACCTTTCCCAAGGTCGAGCGGGCGATGGACTTCACTTACGCGTTTGGCGGAAAGACTTTCACAGCCGATCAGGCGCTTGAACGGACTTATACCAACGCCCTTTTGATCATGAAGGATGGCCGGATCGTTACCGAGATTTGCCGGAACGGTTCGAACGAGCGCACCCGTTTCATGGGTTGGTCGATGACCAAATCGATCACCTCTACGCTGGTTGGTGCAGCGATGGCCGATGGGCTTATCGCATCGCTTGATGATCCGATCACCCGCTATTTGCCCGAACTGAAGGGCAGCGGATATGATGGGGTGACCATCCTTCAGATCCTGCAAATGCGTTCCGGTGTGGATTATGAGGAGCGCTATGATTTCGACAACCCCGGCATTGCGGCGGCCAATCACATCAATGCTCTGGTCAAGAACGTGGTGCGTTTTGCCGATGCGGCCCGCACGATCAAACGGAAGTCGAAGCCGGGTGATGTCTGTGCCTACAAGACTATAGACACGGCTGTCTTGGGCTGGCTGATCGAGCGGGTCAGCGGTGGCTCGGTTGCGGCTTATACCGCGCGCAAGTTGTGGGAGCCGCTCGGCACCGAGGCCGACGGATTTTACATCATGGACGGCCAGCCCGGCACAGGCCGCGAATTC
>JADYXV010000047.1 GCA_020853995.1 Novosphingobium sp. | reverse complement strand
TCCGCTGGATGCGCTGGTGATTGCGCGTTCGCCGTTTCTGGCAGGCTCGGTGGTCCGCGCCCGCCCCATTGCGGTGCTGAACCTTGAAGATGAGCATGGCGGCGATGAAAAGCTGGTCTGCGTTCCCGTCGACTCAACCTTCCCGTATTATTCGGACGTGAAGGAACGTGAAGATCTGCCTGAAATCGTGATGCGGCAGATCGAACACTTCTTTACCCACTATAAGGACCTGGAAAAGGACAAGTGGGTTCGCGTTGGTACATGGGGCGGCGCTGCCGATGCCCGTCGCATCACAATCGAAGCGATTGAACGCGCCAAGGCTGCCGAAAAGGCCTGATCCTTTTTGACTGGTAACAAAACGGCCGCCCAGTTTCTCCGAACTTGGCGGCCTTTTTGTGTCTATCAATCGCCCGCGATGCTCATGCCGTCCACACGCAAGGTCGGCACATCGATCCCGCGATAGATTTCAAGGTCATTGGCAGCGGTCAGCGCGGCGAACATGTCGATCAGGTTACCCGCAACGGTGAATTCGGCAATTGATCCGGCCAGTTCACCATTGACGATACGAAAGCCTGAAGCGCCGCGGCTGTAATCGCCGGTCACACCGTTCACCCCGTGGCCGATCAGTTCGGTCACATATACGCCATCTGCAATGTCGGCCATAAGCTCCGCCGGGCTCAGCGTTCCTGCCGATAGCACCACGTTGCTGGCGGTAACATGCGGCGGGCCTGATGACCCGCGCGAAGCATGGCCGGTCGGCTGGCTGTCAAGCTGGCGCGCGGCGGCGGCATCCATCAACCAGCCGGTTATCCGCCCGCCTTCGACCAGATTGCGCGCGCCGGTTGGCAGGCCTTCGCCATCGAACGGGCGTGACCGCATTCCGCGCAGAACGTGGGGATTGTCGGCAATGGTGATTGCGCTATCGAACAATTGCTGTTCATCGCGGTCGAGCAGGAAGCTGGCGCGCCGCGCTATGGATGCGCCAGACATCGCCCCGATCAGATGCCCGATCAGCGACTTGCCAACGCGCGAATCGAATACGACCGGCATTTGCCCGCTTTTCACCCGGCCAGGGTTAAGCCGCGATACGGCGCGCTCTCCCGCTTCACGGCCGATTTCGGCCGGACTTTTCAAGTCGGCTGCATGGCGTGTGCTGCGCCAGGAATAATCGCGCTGCATCGTGCTGCCTTCGCCCGCCACAACGCTGGCCGAAATGCTGTGGCTTGATGCGGCATAGCCTCCGGAAAAGCCGTGGCTGGTGGCCAGTGCAAATAGTCCGCGTCCGGCGCTTGCGCCCGCGCCTTCGCTGTTGGTGACGCCTGCAACGCTGCGCGCGGCGTCTTCAGCCTCTTCGGCAAGGCGGCGCAGATCCATCGGGCTGCGCTCGGTCAGATCATCCAGATCAAGTTCGAGCGCATCACCGCGCAACAGCATCTCTTCGGGGGCAAGACCTGCAAACTTGTCGGCAGGCGCCAGCCGGGCCATCGCCACCGCGCGGCTGGCCAGTTCATCCAGCGCTTCATCGCCAAGATCGGATGAACCGATCGATGCCGAGGCACCGTTGGCAAACACGCGGAGCCCGATGTGTTCGGATTCAGAGCGCTCTACATCTTCCAGCGATCCCAGGCGTACTTGTACTGATTCGGACGCATTGGCGACGTAGATCGCATCGCCTGCATCGGCCCCGGCGCGGCGCGCACGCTCGATCAGCGCTTCACAGCGCTCTTGAGCTTCGGCGGGTGACAACATGGGCAGGCCTTTCGCAAGCGGTTAGGCTGCGCGGTCTAGCGCCCGCATGGGACGGGGGCAATCAGGCTATGCGGCAGTTTTTACTCAGAACAGGATGCTGAGCACCTTGAACAGGCCGGTGATGGCAAACGGAAGTACCGCAGCGAGAAGCCAGACCCGCACCTGATCACGACGGAAAGCAGCCTTGAACCCAGGATTGTGGGCCTGTTCATCGGTCAGGTGTTCCCAGCGGCGTTCAAAATTGCGGAACAACGGGATGATCGCGGCAACCAGCACGACCAGCACGAACAACGGCAGGATCGATGCGCTGCTGCCCTGGATCTCGTGCATCGTCACAAAGATTTGCAGGGCGGTGTAAACCAGCAAGCCATAAGCGACATTGTCGCTCATCTTTTTGCGCCAATCGAGCTTGAGCGCCTCACCCTTGGTCGGGGCCTTTGCCTGTTCGGTCTGGAGGGCCTTTTCCATGGCACTTCCTTCTGTTTGATCCTGTTCCCTGAACAGTAGATCACGCGACACAATCGACTGCAAGGTTAATTCCGCGCTAACCTTCCCGCTTTAGGACTTGGGGCAACCCATGCATAAATCCTGCCAGTTTGCATGTGGCGGGTTTGCGGCGTGGCAACGACGCGCTAATGAGAGTGGCCTGAGCCTTGCAAAAAGACTGAACCAATGACTTTGACCGACGACGCTCCCACTGTTGCAAACGCCGCGCCGCCGATCCCGCAAGGCGGACTTGAAGTCGTGTCGATCGCCAAGTCCTATGACAAGCGCGCGGTCCTCAGCGACATCTCGCTTTCCGTGGGCAAAGGCGAAGTGGTTGGTCTGCTTGGCCCTAACGGTGCGGGCAAGACCACGTGCTTCTATTCGATCATGGGACTGGTCCGGCCGGATTCGGGACGCATCCTTCTGGATGGCGTCGATATTACCAAATTGCCGATGTATCGGCGATCGGTGCTCGGTCTTGGCTATTTGCCCCAGGAAACCTCGATTTTCCGTGGCATGACGGTTGAACAGAACATTGCCACAGTTCTTGAACTGATCGAACCGGACAAGACCACGCGCGAGGCCGAGCTGGAACGTCTGCTCGATGAATTCGGCCTGACACGGTTGCGCGCCAGCGCGGCCATGGCGCTTTCGGGCGGGGAACGCCGGCGGTGCGAAATTGCGCGCGCCCTTGCCGCACGGCCCTCGATCATCCTGCTTGATGAACCCTTCGCCGGGATCGATCCGCTGTCCATCAGCGATATCCGCCATCTGGTCAAAGACCTCAAAGGCCGTGGCATCGGTGTTTTGATTACCGATCACAACGTGCGCGAAACGCTCGACATTGTGGACCGGGCCTGCATCATTTATGGCGGACAGGTGCTGTTTGCCGGCAGCCCCGAAGCGCTGGTGGCCGATGCCAACGTGCGCCGCCTCTATCTGGGCGAGGGCTTCACACTCTGATGCTGCGCCCGGGGGGGGTCTAGATCATGGCGCTCGGGCCCAGACTCGATCTGAGGCAATCCCAGTCGCTGGTGATGACGCCGCAATTGCAGCAGGCGATCAAGCTGCTGGCGCTTTCGAATCTTGAGGTTGAAACATTCATCGGTGAAGCGCTTGATGCCAACCCCTTGCTCGAAATCGGCGAAGTAGCTGCACCCGAAGTCGTCGAAGCGGTGCCCGATGAACTGCGCCGCACCCATCTTGAAACGTCGCCCGTCGATCAACTTGTCGCCGAAGGTCGCGTTGCCGAGGACCGCCCGCTAGACATTGATGCCAGCGCGCTCGACCGTGACAGGGATACCGGCGACGGTGGGTTGGTGGACCTTTCCTCCTCGCGCGATTTTACCGGCAGCGGTGGCGAAGGCCCCGATATTGATGAGCGCGGCCGTTTTGAGGAAACTCTGGCCGAACACCTTCACGCGCAAATCGGCACGACCACATCAGATGCGCAACTGCTGTTCGTGGCGCGCTGGTTGATCGACCAGATCGACGAGGCGGGCTACTTGACGATCCCGCTGGGCGAGGCGTGCACCGCGCTTGGCCTTTCGATGGTGGTTGTGGAACGCGCTTTGGGGCTGGTACAATCGCTTGATCCAACCGGCGTTGGTGCGCGCAATCTGGCCGAATGTATTGCGCTGCAGGCCAAAGAGGCGGACCGCTATGACCCTTGCATGGCGCGGCTGATCGATAATCTCGAACTTGTCGCACGTGGCGAAGTCGCCCGGCTGAAGCGGCTGTGCACTGTCGATGATGAAGACTTTGCCGATATGCTGGCCGAATTGCGCAGCTATGATCCGCGCCCCGGCATGCGTTTTGGCGGCGGTATGGGCGAAGCGGTGGTGCCCGATATCCTGATCCGTGCGGGCAAGGATGCTAAGGGAAATTTGGGAGGCTGGGACATTGCGATCAATCAGGCCACCCTGCCGCGCCTGATCGTCAACCGCAGCTATTACGTCGAAATGCGCGGAGCCTGTGTTTCCAAAGAGGCCAAGGCATGGCTGGGAGAAAAGCTGGCCGATGCCAACTGGCTGCTTAAAGCACTGGACCAGCGGCAGAAAACCATTCTGAAAGTGGCCGCTGAAATTGTGAAGCAGCAGGACGGCTTTTTTCGGCACGGGGTGGCGCATCTTCGCCCGCTGACGCTTAAAACCGTGGCCGATGTTATCGCTATGCACGAATCCACGGTTAGCCGCGTCACCTCGAACAAGTACCTGCACTGTGATCGCGGGACGTTCGAACTCAAATACTTCTTCACCTCGGGGGTCGGCTCGTCCGATGGCGAAGGCGCCTCTGCCGAGGCTGTAAAGGCCTCGATCCGCCAGTTGATCGATGCCGAGGACCCCAAAGCAGTGCTGTCGGACGATGCACTGGTCGATCTTTTGAAGGCCAAAGGCTTTGATCTGGCGCGGCGCACAGTTGCCAAATACCGCGAGGCTATCGGCCTTGGCAGTTCGGTGCAGCGCCGCCGCCAGAAGACACTGGCCGGAGTGCGCTGATCCCGCTTAGTGCTGGGGCCGCTCGGCTAGCATATGCTGGATCATGCCTTGCAGATTGGCATCATAGCGGGCGAGGACCTGGTGGTCTTCTGCCGTATCCCAATGCGTGATCAATTCGCGTCCGTTGAACCAGTGCAGGGCAAAACCGGGCGGATCGGCGATGATCAGGTGGCGTTGATCGGGCACATCAGGGTCAATTGCGCGCAGATCAAGCGCAACTTGTGGTGCGGTTGACGGGCACGTGGCAACAATTGTGCCTTCCCAGGCGGTGGTTATGGCGCGGTGAATGTGGCCGCACACCACGCCGACGACATTGCTGCGCCCGCGCAAGCACTGGCCGAGGCGTTCGACCCAAGGTTCAGCCGGATCGGTGTTCATCCACGGGATGCCGACTTCAACCGGCGGGTGGTGTTGCACGATCAGCGTGCGCACGTCAGCGGCTTCATCCAGCCGCGCATTCAGCCATGCCGCGCGCGCTTCGCAGAAAGCACCGCCGTGGCGCCCTTCTTCCAGCGTATCGAGGACGATGATCCGCAGCGGGCCGGCCTCCACGACGTATTGCAAAAAGCCGCCATCGAATGTGGCTTCGGGAAAGACTTCGGCAAAAGTGGCGCGGTCATCATGATTGCCCATAGCGTAATAGACTGGGAAGGGCATGATCGAAAACGCTTCGCGCAGGCGCTCGTAGCTCGGCCGGTCACCACGGTCGATCAGGTCCCCTGTGGCGAGCAAAAGGTCGGGGCGCGGCTCCATGCGGGCCAATTGTTCCAGCACACGGTCAAGCCGTTGCCGGTTGAATTCGCCGGGGGAATCCGGTTCGAACCCCAGATGAATATCAGTGACCTGCGCGATCAGCATGTTCCCCCGCCAAAGCTCTAGTGCAGCTTGACCGGGAGCCGTGGACGGTCTGCCACGGCTGCAGTCTGCGCAACGTCTTTCTTTCGATCTTTCGTGGGCGCCCACGGCGCACCTGCATCCATGTGATAGGAGTGACACATTGCGCAGGAAGAATCGACAGGGTCCTTTACTGACGCGGTGGTAAGCTTTGCTCCATCTCCGCCGACATGGCAGGTGCGGCAGCCGCCCTTGCCATCAATCCCCGGCACCAGCAGATC
>JADYXV010000046.1 GCA_020853995.1 Novosphingobium sp. | reverse complement strand
GGGGCCCTTTTCGAAAGCGGCGACTGAGGAGGCTCGCCCTCCACGGATGCTTGTGCTTGATCGAGCAAACATTGGAATTCACTAGCGGATATGTCCTCAAGCCGGACGATTGCTTGCTCCATTCCTTCCGTCGCCGAATCAATTTGGAATTTCTTTATCCTACATTTGGCTACAGCCATTGTTGGGGTGTGCTGCTCGAGCACTGTTCCATCTACTTTTGGCGGCACCTCATTCCATGCCAATCCACGGATCTGAATTGCTGCACCTGAATAAGGATTAGCTTTCTCGGCGTATAACCAACCAACGTATCCTGACAGCACCGCAGTCAGCACCATCGTCAGCACGACACGCTGGTTGCTCACCCCAACATCCCCACAAACTTCTCAAACAGGTAAAAACTGTCCTGCGGTCCCGGCGACGCCTCAGGGTGATACTGCACCCCGAACGCCCGCTTGCCCTTTACCGCGATGCCGCAGTTCGAGCCGTCGAACAGCGAGACGTGGGTTTCCTCAACGGTGTCGGGCAGCGCGGTGTTATCCACCGCGAAGCCGTGGTTCATCGAGGTGATCTCGACCACGCCGTCGGCCTTGCGCTTCACCGGATGGTTCGCGCCGCGATGGCCTTGGTGCATCTTGGTGGTGCGGGCCCCGGCAGCGAGCGCCAGCATCTGGTGGCCGAGGCAGATGCCGAACACCGGCATGTCCATTTCCAGCAGCTTCCGGATCACCGGTACGGCATAAGCGCCGGTTGCCGCCGGATCGCCCGGTCCGTTGGACAGGAACACGCCATCAGGCTTGAGGCCGAGGATCGTTTCGAGCGAGGTTTGCGCCGGAACAACCGTCACGCTTGCACCCGCCTTCACCAGATTGCGGAAGATATTGTCCTTCGCGCCGTAATCGATGGCGACGACATGCGGCCTTGAATCGCGCGGGGATCGGCCAAAGCCTTCGCCCAGCTTCCAGACCGAGCCTTCCCACTCCTGCTCCGCATCGCGGCTGACCACGCGGGCAAGGTCCATGCCTTCAAGGCCGGGCCATTCACGCGCGCGTTCAATCAGCGCGGGGATATCGAATTCGCCCTTGGGATCGTGTGCGATCACCGCGTTGGGCGCGCCCGAAAGGCGGATGCGGCGGGTCAGCGCGCGAGTATCGAGGCCTGCGATGCCGACTTTGCCCAGCTTTTCCATCCACGCCTGAAAACCACCTGCGCTGCGAAAATTGGCTGGATCGGTCACATCTTCGCGGACCAAGCAGCCCACTGCGCCCGGAACGCCGTGGCTTTCCATGTCTTCGGGATTGGTGCCGACATTGCCGATGTGCGGGAAGGTGAAGGTGACGACTTGGCCCGCATAGGAAGGATCGGTCATCACTTCCTGATAGCCGGTCATCGCGGTGTTGAAGCACACCTCGCCCACGGCAGAACCGGTTGCGCCAAAGCCACGTCCCCATGCCACAGACCCATCCGCAAGCACTAGGACTCCCGTCGCGCCTTCTGGTTTGGACGCGTGCGAAAGTGCGGGGTCGGCCATGATTGGGGGCGCTCCGTTGGCAGGGGTTTTGGCGATGTTGCTAAGGGGCGGCGGTTAGACCTCTGTCCCGCACGCGTCAACCTAGCGATTTCCAAAAGTTTCCCCTACATGGGCAAAACGTCGCATGGCGGCGGCCCCATTCACATAATGACCGACACAGGAAACAATTCCACATGATCCGCGAAACCATCAAGGCCGCGCAAATTTCTTCGATGAAATCGGGCGACAAGCCCCGCCTCGCCGCTGTCCGCCTGATCCTTTCCAAGCTGAAGGACAAGGACATCGAATTGCGCACCGCCGCTGTAGTGCCCGACGACGATGTGCTGGTGACCGACGTTTTGCAGAAAATGGCCAAGCAGCGCCGCGAATCGATCACCATGTATGAAGCAGGCGGCCGCCAAGAACTGGCCGATGTGGAAACAGCCGAACTGGCCGTGATCGAGGAATTCCTGCCCCAGCAAATGAGCGAGGACGACACCCGCGCCGCGATTGTTGCGCTGATCGCCGAGACCGGCGCTGCGGGCATGAAAGACATGGGCAAGGTTGTGGCGGCATTGAAGGCCAAGCACGGCACGCAGCTGGATATGAGCAAGGCCAGCGGATTGGTGAAAGCGGCGCTGGCGGGGTGAGCTTGTACTAGCTCCCCTCCCGCCTGCGGGAGGGGTTGGGGGAGGGCCTGTTGGACAACACAGACAAACCAGACCAAACGTGGTCACGCGAGAACGACAAGGGCTATACCCGACCGACGGCCCGCTCACGCGAACTCCGCCAGAACGCCACCGGGGCCGAACGCAAACTTTGGCCTTACCTGAGCGCCCGCAAACTCAACGGCGTCCGCTTCAATCGGCAATTTCCGATCGGCCAGTTCATTTGTGACTTTGTATCGCGCGAAATGCGCCTAGTGATCGAACTTGACGGTGGTCAGCATGCGCTTGCCACTGATTATGATGCGCGGCGCACCCGCTTTCTGGAAACGCAGGGCTATCGCGTGCTTCGATTTTGGAACAATGACGTGCTGGATAATGTGGAGGGCGTTTTGGGGGTTATCCGGGATACGTTGGATAACATGCCCTCCCCCAGCCCCTCCCGCAGGCGGGAGGGGAGTTTGTGGAACCGCGCGCTTCGCGGCGATGATGCCCTATGACCCTCACCCCGCAATGGATGGACGAACTGCGCAACCGGATCTCGCTTTCAGGCGTGATCGGGCGAAGCATTCGTGTGACCAAGGCGGGGCGCGAGTTCAAGGCGTGTTGCCCGTTTCACAACGAGAAATCACCCAGCTTTACGATCAATGACGAGAAGGGTTTCTACCACTGCTTTGGCTGCGGTGCGCACGGCGATGTGATCCGCTGGATGACCGACCATCAGGGCCTGCCTTTCATGGAAGCGGTCAAGGAACTGGCGTTGCAGGCTGGCATGGAAGTGCCCGCGCCCGACCCGCGTGCCGCCAAAGTGGCCGAACAGCAGAAATCGCTGCATGACGTCATGGCGGCGGCGCAGGCGTTCTTCGTCAATTGCCTGGCCGAAGAGCGCGGGGCTGAAGCGCGGCGCTATCTTGCCTCGCGGGGTTTTCCGCAAAGTGTGGTGCGCGAATTCGGCTTCGGCTTTGCACCCGATAGCCGCACGGCGTTGAAAGAGGCGCTTTCTGCTTTCCCCGATGCCATGCTGATCGAAGCGGGCCTGCGGATCGTGGTGGATGGCAAGGAGCCTTACGATCGGTTTCGCGGGCGATTGATGCTGCCCATCCTTGATCCACGTGGGCGGGTGATTGCATTTGGCGGCCGGATTTTATCGGCGGAAAAAACCGACGCGCCGAAGTATTTGAACTCACCAGACACGCCTTTGTTCGACAAAGGCCGCACGGTTTACAACTTGCACCGCGCCGCGCCAGCATCGCGTGCAAATGGCCGCGTGGTCGTGGTCGAAGGCTATATGGACGTGGTGGCCTTGGCCGCTGCGGGCATTGGTGAAGCGGTGGCTCCGCTTGGCACGGCGTTGACCGAGCACCAGATCGAACGGCTGTGGCGTTTGGTGGAAACGCCAACACTATGTTTTGATGGCGATGCTGCAGGACAGCGCGCCGCGATGCGCGCCATCACCCGCGCCTTGCCCATGCTCCGCCCCGGACACAGCTTGCGCATCACCACCCTGCCCAAAGGCATGGACCCTGATGATGTGGTGAAGCGTGATGGGCCGCAAGCAATGGAAGCACTGCTTGATGATGCGCGCAGTCTTGTTGATGTGCTGTGGCAAGTGGAGCGCGATGCCCTCCCCCTCGCCACGCCCGAAGACAAGGCCGGATTGAAGGCACGGCTGCTGGCTCATTGCGAGACGATCCAGCACCCCGACATCAAATCACTGTACCGTCGCGACTTGACCGAGCGATTCGGTGAATTGGCGTTTGCGCGCAAGGAACGTCCGCCGTTTCAACCGCGCCAAGGCGGGCAGGGACGCGGGAATCAGGGCAAAGGGCCATGGAAGCCCGCCCCCCTGCCCCTGGGTGCCGATGACAAGGCCAAAATGCTCAAGATCGGCAACGGGCCAAGCATAACGCTTCTGGCAGCCGTACTGGCCGGGCTGATTCGCCATCCCGACCAGATTGCACGCCACGCCGAATCACTTGTGCGCCTTCAGCCCGAAGATCGCGCGACCGCAGCGCTGCTGGATGCTTTGCTCACAATGGCAGATAGTGGCCAAACGCTTGAAACTGCGGGCTTGGAACCCATATTGGCAGAGCGGGGACTTCGGTCGCCGTCGGCACAGGACTATGCCGGAATGCGATTCGGCTTTTTGACCGGCATCAGCGAGAAAGCGGCGGATGAATTGGCCGAAGCTGTATCGCTGCTGGTAGAACTTCCGGCGGTGGAAGAGGCGCTTTTTGAAGCAACAAAACGCGCTGAAACCGAGCTTTCCGACGATAGTTTTGCCGAACAGCAACGATTGTTGCAGCGAAGGCTGGCATTGCTTGCCCATTTGGGGCAGATGGGCCGTGCTCGTGCTGCGTTATAATTATAGACACACGCACTTCGGGTCAGTCAGGCCCGGCTCTAGATGGTGGTACCGGGGTTAAATGGCTTCGAACGAAAAGACCGACAACGGCGATGCTCCGCTGATTGATCTCAACGATGCATCAGTGAAAAAGCTGATCGCGCGCGCCAAGCGGCGCGGCATCATCACTTACGATGAATTGAACGAGGCATTGCCTCAGGACCAGATGTCTTCCGAACAGATCGAAGACATCATGGCCGCCATTTCGGAAATGGGCGTCAACATCGTGGAAAGCGATGAAGACAACGCCGATCCCGAAGACAAGGAAGCCGACGACGCTGAAGAGCCGGAAACCGGCATGGACGACCGACCGGTCGTCGAAAAGCGCAAGGAAACCATTGAACGCACCGACGATCCGGTGCGCATGTACTTGCGCGAGATGGGCGCGGTCGAACTGCTCAGCCGTGAGGGCGAAATCGCCATTGCCAAGCGGATCGAAGCAGGCCGTGACACCATGATCATGGGCCTGTGCGAAAGCCCGATCACATTCCACGCCATTATCCAGTGGTCCGAAGCGCTGAACGCCGGTGAAATGCAACTGCGCGAGATCCTCGATCTTGATGCGATGCTTTCCAAGGAACCTGCGCCCGAAGCCCTGACCGAAGACGGTGAAGAAGCGGGCGAGCCTGAAATCAGCGAAGCGACCGCAGGCCCCACCTTCAAAGAAGAAGAAGAGCCGGAGGAAGAACCCGCCGAGGACGAGGACGATGAACTGCGCGAACGTCGCGCCCGTCCCGCCGAGGAAGAGGAAGAGGACAACACCCTCAGCCTCGCGCAGATGGAAGCCCAGCTTAAGCCTGCCGCGCTTGAGCGTTTTGCCGAAATCACCGCGCTGTTCCGTGCATTTGAAAAGATTCAGGGTGAACGCCTTGATGCGCTTGGCCTCGGCAACGATTTTCCGAATACGCGCGAAACCCAGTACCAGAAGCTGCGCGAAGACCTGACAGCGCAAGTGGAATCGGTGCAATTCCACGCATCGAAAATCGAATACCTTGTCGACAATCTCTACGCCTTCAACCGCCGGTTGACCACGCTTGGCGGTCAGATGCTGCGTCTGGCAGAGCGTCACAAGGTGCCGCGCAAAGACTTCCTCGACATGTATGTCGGGCGCGAACTGGACGATGGATGGCTGCAAAGCCTTGCCACGCGTGACAAAAAATGGGCGGCCTTTGCCACTAACGAAGCCGAACCGGTTGAACGCATTCGCGCCGAAATCTCGGACATTGCGGCCGCCACCGGCATGTCGCTGGGTGAATTCCGCCGCATCGTCAACATGGTCCAGAAGGGTGAGCGCGAGGCGCGTATCGCCAAGAAGGAAATGGTGGAAGCCAACCTGCGTCTGGTGATCTCGATCGCCAAGAAGTACACGAACCGTGGCCTGCAATTCCTTGATCTTATTCAGGAAGGCAACATCGGCCTGATGAAGGCGGTCGACAAGTTCGAATACCGCCGTGGCTACAAGTTCAGCACATACGCAACTTGGTGGATCAGGCAGGCGATTACGCG
>JADYXV010000045.1 GCA_020853995.1 Novosphingobium sp. | reverse complement strand
CTCGGCATCTCATTCTACCAGTTCCTTGGTGATCGCTTCGGCGTCCAAGGCGCAACACCTGTCCCATGGCTGCCCCAACTCGTCATAGCCGCTCCAGCATAACCGCCCGGGAATTTGCCCCGCTTACTCGCAGCCTAGGCCAACCGTAAGTAACTGCGAGAGAAAACGTGCGTAAATCACTCATTACTTTACTTTGTTGTGCGGCGCTTTTGCCACCGCTCGCCACCCCCGCTTTCGCACAGACAGACGCCGCTCCGGCGGAGATGCCGATCACAGACGGTCAGCCGGCACTCCTCGATATGTCGCTGGAAGATCTGCTCACGCTGGAATCGACTTCAGTCGCCAAGAAGCGCCAGCGCGTAAGCGATTCTGCCGCGGCGGTATATGTTATCACACAGGACGATATCCGCCGCTCTGCTGCCAACTCGATCCCCGAATTGCTGCGCATGGTGCCCGGGGTCGAGGTCGGCCAACAACAAAATGGGGGCTACGCAGTCACGATCCGTGGCTTCAACAGCCGCCTTGCCAATTCACTTCTGGTCATGGTGGATGGCCGCTCGATCTATGTGTCAACGCTTTCCGGTACATTCTGGGATCAGTTGATGATCCCGATGGGCGATCTTGAGCGGATCGAGGTTGTGCGTGGCCCTGGTGCAACGCTATGGGGCGCCAATGCCGTCAACGGCGTTATCAACATCATCACAAAGCATTCTGCTGCTGCGCTGGGTATAAGCGCCGATGCTCGCACGAGCACGCGTCGGCAGGAGACGAGCCTTTCACTGGGAGGGCGCCTCGATGATGCGGTAAGCTACCGGGTCCATGGGGCCTGGCGGCGCGACAAGGGACCGCAGGAGGCCAGCGGTGCCGACATGTCGAAGCGCTGGACCGGGATTGATGCTGGTGGCAGGCTCGATTGGGAACCTGATGCGGTTAATGCCATCACCCTGCAAAGTGAATACAGTGAAGGCCAGTTCGACACGCCATTCACTTTCGTCAACCGGGACGTGCTCACACCCGGCCCTGTCCGGGTCCAGACCGAGAGCGACTTCAAGGCATGGAACGTTCTTGGCCGTTGGACACACAAAGCCGGCGAAAACTTCGATCTGTCCCTTCAGGCAACCTTCGATAGTCTGGACCGGTCAGAGTTCAACGGCCTCACCCTTGAGTGGCAGCAGGTCGCAGTTGACGCCGGGATACGCTGGAAGGCCACCGACACCCATGAATTCAACGTCGGTGTCGGCGGCAGGATCATGCATGACAAGCTCCTCGGCAATTCCGTTCTGTTCAGCCTCGCGAACCCTTTAAACACCGACCGCTGGATGAGCGGCTATGTCCAGGACGACATCACGCTTATTCCTGATCGGCTGCGTCTGACGCTCGGCACAAAGCTGGAAAACAACAACTTCACCGGCTTTGAATACCAGCCGAGCGCCCGACTGTTTTTCAGGGCCTCGAACGCATTGTCGCTGTGGGGCGGAGTGTCTCGGGCCGTACGTACACCGTCACGTTTTGAACGCAGCGCAGTCATGTCGGTCACGGTTCTTTTGCCCGGGGACCCCCAGAATCCCTATCCACTTCCGCTCTATACCCGCATCAGGGCGCAGGCTGCCCGCCAGCCCGAAGTGCTGGTGGCATGGGAGGCGGGCGCGCGGGCCAAGCTGCCAGACGGCTGGGCGCTTGATGTCTCGGGCTATTACAACAACTATAGCAAACTTACGGCAATAGAGTTCGCGAGTGCTTCGCCAATCTTTGCACCGCCTGTTCCCTTCCCGGTCGGCATCCAGGCCGATCTTGAAATGCAGGGCAGCGGCAAGGCGCGCACCTGGGGTGTTGAGGCCGCGCTGAGTGGCCATATCAAACCATGGTGGAAGGTCGAGGCAACCTGGTCTCACTTCGATTTCAAGGCAAAAGCTAGTGCGCTGACCGGTGCACTGCCGAACCTTCTATTCGCTCTTGAAGGGTCGCCGCGCAATCAGGCAGGCTTGCGCAATTCCCTCGATTTCGGTGATCGTGTTTCATTTGATACGCAGGTCCGGTATGTGTCCAGCCTGCTCGGCGGGACAATTCCGGCTTATGTCAGTGGCGATGTCCGGCTGACGTATCGGCCATCTGACGGAATTGAGCTTTCGTTGATTGGCGAAAACCTTTTCAAGGAGCGGCGGGCAGAGTTTACCCAGCAGTTCTTCCAGGCCCCTATTGCTTTCACGCCGCGCACCATCTCGGTGCAAGCGCGTGCGCGGTTCTGAGGGGGGCATGACCATGAACATGTTCTCCAAGGCGTTGCTCGCTCCGCTCGCTGCCGCTGCAGCGCTTGCTACAGGCATTGGCCCTGCTGAAGCACAAAGCTCGGCTTCCGGCCAACTCAAGACAGCCATCATCTTCAACATCATCCGATTTGTAGATTTTGCGCCGGAAGGCGATGCAACACTCTCGGTCTGCCTTCTGCGAAACGCCTCTGCTCCGCGCGAACTAGGCTCGCTGAATGGCCAGCGCGTTGGCAACCGGACAATTGCAGTTCGCGCCATTGATGCCGCTTCTGCAGGTGGCTGCGATGTCGTCTACCTTGGCACCGGGATCAACGATCTTCCCCGAGTGCGTCAGCGTGGCGTGCTGGTGATCGGTGAAGGCCCCGGATTTGTCGGTGCCGGCGGCACAATCGGTCTGGTTCAGACCGGCAGCCAGATCCGCTTTGAAATCAATGTCCGCGCCGCGCGCGAAGCTCGGCTGGCAATCAGCTCGAAGCTGCTCCGGCTGGCTTCCCGGATCCAGCAATGAACGAAGATGGAGGCAACCTGCTGACGAGCAGGGTATCATTCCGGTCATTGTTGTCAGTCGTCACGGCGACGGCGGTCGCATTTGCTTTGCTGCTGTCATGCATGGGGCTGATCGGACTGCAATACCGCGGCGACCGCAGCAACGCTGAACGCCGCCATGACCAAATTGCGCGCGTGATTGCTGCCAACATCGGCGCTGCCATTTTGTTTGGCGATCAGAAGGCGGCGCAGGAGAACCTGGGTTCAGTTGCAGGCATTACCGACATCGGCCGGATACGTGCATTTGATCGCACAGGAGCGCCGGTTGCCGAGTTTTCCGGCAATCTCAAAGAAGCCGGAACACTGGAAGAGGTACGTTTTCCGGTGATGGTCGATGGTGAACGCGTCGGCGAATTGCGCATGAGCGTTCACTACCGCAGCCTTCGCGAAATCATCGCCGAAACCGCATGGACAGCGCTTGCCCTGTTTGCAGTATGCCTTGGCATGGCGCTGGGAGTTGCGCGGTGGCTTGGCAGCATCGGCTTTCGCCCGCTTGACCGGCTGCTGGCGGCAATGCGCCGGATCTCCTCCTCGGGTGATTATGGGGTGCGCATGCAGCCTGAACCTGACCCGGATTTCAACACTATCTCTACCAGCTTCAACACCATGCTGGGCGAGATCGAAGCGCGCAATCACCGGCTGTCCGAGACCGCAGCAGAGCTATTGCAGGCCCGTGATGATGCGCAAAAAGCCAATGTGGCAAAATCACAGTTCCTGGCCAACATGAGCCACGAATTGCGCACTCCGCTCAACGCGATCATCGGCTACACCGAGGTTCTGCAGGAAGAGCTTGTTGCAGCGCAGATGGTCCGCTCGGTCGAAGACGTGCAGTGGATTCACAGCTCTGCGCGCCAGTTGCTAACGCTGATCAACGGAATTCTCGACCTCTCGAAAATTGAAGCGGGCCGGATGGATGTCGAAGTCCATGAATTCGAGGTTGCCAGCGTGCTGCGGGAAGTCAGCGCCATGCTCGATCCGATTGCTGCGCAAAAGCACAACACTCTCCATGTACAGATCGATCCTTCGGTCGGCAGAGCTACTACAGATTCCGCCAAATTGCGGCAATGCTTGCTGAATTTGGCAAGCAATGCCTGCAAATTCACTGATCATGGTCATGTCTTTGTGATGGCGAGGGCCGAAGGCGATGACCTCGTTTTCACTGTTTCCGATACCGGTATCGGCATGTCGGCAGAGGAGATGAACCGGCTGTTCCAGCCATTTGTCCAAGCGGATGCTTCCACCACGCGCCGCTTTGGCGGCACCGGGCTCGGACTTACCATTACCTGGCGCTTTGCCGAGATGCTGGGTGGTTCCGTCGCTGTGGAAAGTGCGCCAGGCGAAGGGTCAACTTTCACCTTGCGTATCAAGGCAGATCTTGATCCTGCAAGGACTGATGTTGCTGCCGGACCAGTCACGGCCGCCTCAGCCAATGCCTTGGCTGAACGCGCACCTGGCCGTCCGCTTGCGCTGATTATCGATGACGAGCCTAGTTCTGTGCAATTGCTCGCAAGGCTGGTAGATCTGGCTGGCTATGATGCCCTCAGCGCTCATGATGGCGAACAGGGGCTCATGCTGGCGCGCGAGGCCAAGCCCGATCTGATTTTGCTTGATATCGGAATGCCCAAGGTTGATGGCTGGCAGGTCCTTGAAGCACTTGAGCTTGATCTGGGGTTGCAGTCGATCCCGACAGTAGTCGTGACGGTGGACGATGAACGGCGCCGAGCGCTTGCTGCGGGGGCCTGCGATCATCTGGTCAAACCTGTCAATCGCACCGAAATTGCCGATATCCTCAATCAATATGCCTCCCGTCGCACAGGTAAGGTGCTGATTGTCGAAGACGACGTTGCCACCGCTCGCCTGTATGAGCGCGGCATTGCGCAAATGGGATATGCGACGCACGTCGTCAGTAACGGGCTGGCCGCGATAGCGGCGCTCGAAGCCGAGGATTTCGGGTTTGTCGTCACCGACCTGAGAATGCCGCATATCGATGGCTTCCAACTGGTCGATGCCATCACCGCCATGCCGGAGGCCGTACGTCCGCGCGTCATTGTCGTCTCCGGTAAAGTGCTGGACGAGGACGAGACGCGCCAGCTTGATGGCAAAGTGGTACGCATGCTGCCCAAAAACGGGCTATCCCCGCGCAAACTGGCAGAGAATGTTTCGCTCGCTCTAGCCAAAGACCACACCCTCAGCGGAGAAGCCGCATGAACGCTCCCACCACTTTCAGCCAGACCGATGTTGCATTGGCTACGATACTTGTCGTCGATGACATGGAAGCCAATCGCGCCGTGCTTGCGCGTCGGCTGGAAAAGTTCGGTTATCGCGTAATCTGTGTTGATAGTGGGCACGCTGCGCTTGCGTTCATCAATCGGACCATGCCCGATATCATCTTGCTTGATTACATGATGCCGCAAATGAACGGCATTGAGGTACTGCACGAGTTGCGCAGCACGAACAGTACACGTGAGGTGCCTGTCATCATGGTTACGGCGCGGGCCGAAGGTGATGCAACGATCGAGGCGCTTGAGGCAGGAGCGGACGATTATGTCACCAAACCGATTGATTTTGACGTCTTGCGGGCTCGCATCGAGACCCAGCTTTCCAAACGCAAGGATGCAAGCCATCTCAGGAGGGCAAACGCTGCACTCGACGAGCGGGTAACATTGCGGGCAATGGCGTTGGCGGATCTTGAAGAAGAATTGAAACAGGAAATCCGAAGGCGCCAGGATCTTGAACGTCTGCTGTCTAGCCAGCCCGTAGGCAATGGCACATTGCCTGTGTCCGCTTCACCAGCCGCCGCGCCTGCACTTGCAGTTTTGCTATCCGATATGGAAGCGAAATACGACAGCTTCTTCGTTACCGTGACATCGGGACGCACGCCCAATCTTGCTCAGATGGCTGATTTCAAGAACCTGATTTCCCGCTGTCGACAAGCTGCCGGAGGATAGCTTGTCGAGTGTCACTTGGAATTGGCTCTGAATCAGATGTGGATGGGCCGGGTTGGCAAGTGACTTGCTGCGTAAACGCCCGTTGGCCACATGAGCCAACAGGTGCCACAGCCATTACCACGACTTCACCATTTCCCCGCGTGATCCCGAAAATGGTTCGCCCGGCACTTCGGTCCCATGCCTCTGCCTGAGTCTCAAGCGGGGCAGCCGGATCGACTGCCCCGTGACTGTATCAAGGCTTGTTCGTGTTTTCTGCAATCAGTTTGCTTGCTTCGGCTATCGCTTTGGCCTTGTCAGTTTTGCCGTCCTGAAGGTCGTTGGCCAATTGCATCAGCTTGCCACTGATCACCGTTCCGGTCGCAGCTTCTTCCTCAATCCCGATACCGCCCTTTTCGTTCGCGATACGGTCCCATTGCGCACGGACGGCTGCCCAGTAATCCTTGGTGGCAGCCCAATAATCATCGGCTGCTTTCACATTGTAACCATCAAACTTGGTATAGGTGTTCAGCACATATTCCTGCACAACCGGGACGAGCTTGCCGTCCTTCTGGCCCATCTTGGTGTTATCCTGCCAGTGGATCCAGCCTTCCGGCGTTTGTTGATGGCGATTGATCGAAGTGTAGCGGTCATAGACCGGATTGCGCACGGCATCGCGCCGCGCCAGCGGTCGCCATGTCCAGTTTGAACGCCAGCGACGCACGCCGCCTTGCGTTTCAAACTGGCCCCATCCGCCATAGCGCGGGCTCTCATCAACCTGCCACACGGTTTGTGACCAGCGCCCGGTGCGCATCTTTTCGGGCACGTCTTCCCACTTCCAGCTATTGCGATCGGCATAGACCAGCACGCGGGCAGGTTCATACTCCCAGTCCTGCCGCCAGTGCTTGATCACCATGTCCTTGCCTTCGTGCTCGGCCACCAGAATATGCTGAAGCACGATTTTGCGGCCCGTATTCTCGATCACGCGGATAACCTCGTGCCCGCCGGAAATCTTGCGATCCAGCGGGGTGTACGCCAGGTCCCAACGCGTCGCCTCCTGCATATCAAAGCGGACCTTGTAGTTTCCGGCCATGGCCAGAATATCGGCGCGGTCCTGTTCAAAACTGGTCGCGGCTTGTGCGGCGGTGATCGGCGGATGGGCCAGCGCAGGCATTGCAGTGCCCACAAGCGCGAGCAGGCTGGACCCAAGCAGAGCGGTAAAACGGTTCATCGGTAAATCTCCCGGTGGTTGATCAGAAACGGTAGGCGAGCGAGACGCTGGCGTTGCGGCCCGGCTGGGTGAAGGCATCGGTGATGGCAGAGGTCGAGGCGAGGCCGAGCACATCGGACCACCAGGCATATTTCTCGTCGAGCAGGTTGAAGACACCGGCCCGCAGCGTCATCCCCTCGAACAGCCGCGCATTGGCGACGAGATCGACAATGGTGAATCCGGCAGGGCGATAGCAAGCCGGCGTGCACAACCCGGTCGTGCGCCCGTCCTCCTTGCGCGCGCTGTGCGTGGCAATGATCTGTCCGCCAAAACGGCCTTGTGGATCGCGGAAGCCCAGCCCCATCACCAGCTTGAGCGGATCGACGGTCGAAAGCGGCGTGCGCAGATCGCCCGGTGCGATCACATCGCCATGGGCGTAAGACAGCGCCAGATTGGCATGCAGCCCACTTTTGGCACGCGCTTCGAAGCGGGCCTCGGCACCATGCACGTTCACCCTGTCCAGATTGACGAACTGGAACACGGCCGGATTGGCAGGCGTGAACGCACCGCCAACCACTTCCTGACTGATGAAATCGCGATAACGCGAATTGAACGCGGTTATGTCGAGGCTCACGCCATTGCCGGACAGGCGCACGCCGCCTTCAAAGCTCTCGCTGCGTTCCGGACCAAGATCGGGATTGGGGGACGAAATATAGCCCTGCGCGGGGTTCTGGAAGAACTGGTTGATCTGTCCCGGCTCCGGCGCCTTGAAGCCGTTGGCATAGTTGGCAAACAGGCGGACGCCGTCGGACACCTTCCACACTGCACCCAGTTTCGGGGAAACGCGCGATGCACTCTGCCCGGCTGCCGCAAATCCCGCCAGCAACGGGTCTGCCTGCGGCGAAAGCTTGTACCAGTCAAAACGCAAAGCGGGGTAAAGCGTCAGCCCGCCAAGCGTGATCTGGTCACCCATGAAGGCTCCTGCCCGGATGAAGTCCGTCGTCGGGAAGGCCCTGGTCGGGAAAGTTTCGCCCACCGGAGGAACAGTTCCATCACGCAGGCCCTGCTGGCGCGTGGTATTGACGTCAGCGCCAAACACCAGCTCATGCGCCAAAGCGCCGGTGGTGAAGTTGGCCCGGGCATCTGCGGCAAATCCCAGCACCCTGTTTTCAAAAGTGTTGAGCCGTTCACGATCGGCCAGCGGCGTGCGGTCCTCGTCAGTAAACTGGCGGTCCAGCGCATCCTGCCAGAACACCGCAGCGCGGGCGAAGCTGATCGGCCCATCGCCCTGCCCTGACCAGTCGAGCGTACCCCGCTTGCGATTGCCGGTATCGATGCCTTCCAGCAATTCCACCGTGGGGCTCAGCCCGGTCAACCCTTGCGTGAACAGGTGAGTATCAAGATATTCGCCCGTCAGGCGCAGCTTGTGCCCGCCTGCAGGTTCATAGACCAGACGCGCCAATACCGCGTTTGAGCGGCCATCTTGCGGATTGGGCGCGGTGCGGGTGACACCTGTGCCGCCGACAGTGCCCTGATTGTCCATCTCCTTCCAGTCGCGCCGTGTATAGGCGGCCATGGCAGACCAGTTTCCGCTGCGACCGGCCACAATCGCGGTCTCTTCAAACTCGTTGTCGGCGCTGGCAAATGCGGCGCGCACAAGGCCGCCCACAGACTTCCCGCCTTCAAGGAAATCCGCCGGATCAGATGTGGTAAAACTGATCGCCCCTGCCAGACCATCGCTGCCATAAAGCGCAGAGGAAGGGCCGCGCATGATTTCGACCGACTTGATCAGGCCAAGATCGACATAGTCTCCGCGCCCCGCGCTTTGGGCACCAAAGCTGAAGCCATCGGGCACGCGGACGCCATCAACCTGGATCAGCACGCGGTTGCCGCCAATGCCGCGAATGTTG
>JADYXV010000044.1 GCA_020853995.1 Novosphingobium sp. | reverse complement strand
TGCGTGGCCAATGAACCGGCAGACGTGCTGGCCGACCCGCACCTTGCTGCGCGCGGCATCTTCGATACGGCTGACGGATTGCCCGAACGCTTTGCCAGTTTCCGCGAGGGAACGGCGCAAGTCGCTGCGCCCGCAATCCATACCGGCACCCGGCCCGGCCCGCTTTCGGGCGTCAAGGTGCTCGATTTCGCCTGGGCGCTGGTGGGTTCCATCACCACCAAGACGCTGGGTGATCTGGGCGCGGAAATCGTCAAGATCGAGACGCGCACCCGGCCTGATCTTGCGCGGCTCGACGTGCAGGTTTCTGCCTCGAAGGCTGGAAACTGGGACGACAAGCCGTGGTTTTCGCATCTGAACACCTCCAAACGCAGCCTCTCGCTCAATATGAAAAAGGCAGAGGCGAGGGAGCTGATAAATCCGCTGATCGACTGGGCCGATGTGGTGGTGGAGAACTTCTCCCCCGGCACGATGGCCAAGCTGGGGCTGGACTATGACAGCCTTGCTGCGCGCAATCCCGGTATCGTCATGGTATCGGGCAGCGTGTTCGGCCAGACCGGACCGATGGCGCAGGAATGGGGCGTGGATGGCACTGGCGGTGCGCTTTCGGGCCGCACGTTCCTGACAGGCTGGGCGGATCGTGATCCGGTGATCCCCGGTGCAGTGCCGTTTGGCGATGTGATCGTGCCATATGTCATGGCGGCGGGCGTGGCAGGCGCGTTGCAATATCGGCGCGAAACCGGGCGCGGGTGCCATATCGATGCTTCGATGTATGAAATCTGCGTTCAGCAGATGCGCGATTATCTGGAGCAGGCCAAGCGTGGGGAACGTCCGCAGCGCATGGGCAATGCCGATGCGCGTCTGTTCTGGCAGGATGTTCTGCCTGCCGCCGGGGATGACCGGTGGGTGGCGATCACTTGCCCGACCGGGGCCGACCATGCGCGGTTGCTGGCGCTGACCGGAACAGACATTGCGGCGTGGACCGCAGTACGAGAGGATCAGGTCATCGCCGCGCAGCTTCAGGCGCACGGCATTGCCTGCGGGGTGGTGCAGGACTGCGAGGACATGATCGAGCGCGATGCGCAACTGATCGGGCGCGGCGCGCTTGTGACGCTGGATCATCCACTGCTCGGGCCCTTCGGCCACATCGCCACGCCGATCCGCTTTTCGCGCGACGCGTTTGCGCCCTTCCGCGCGCCCGGCATGGGCGAGCATGTGCATGAAATCGCGCGCGATCTTTGCGGCCTGTCAGAGGCCCGTATCGCCGAACTAGACCAAGCAGGAGTTTTCCAGTGAGCGACGCCCCAACTGCTGGATCGGGCCAGCGCAGCCGCAAGGACCTTGCCTGCACATCTGCCGCCAACGCCTATCAGAAGCAGTTCGGCGCAGACCTGAAGCGCCGCGTGGTGGATGAGGGCGAGCCTTTCGCCATTGTCCAGGCCGACACCCCGCACGAGATTTTCCACGTGATGGGCATCCCGATCATCACCAACCAGTGGTGGTCGGCCTATATCTCGGCCAAACAGCTTTCGAACCATTACTTCGAGGTGATGGCGCAGGCGGGATACCCCAAGAACAGCTGCAAATACTGCTCGCTGGGCCTTGCCTGCACGCTGGCAAATGATCCCAAAACCGCGCCGTGGGGCGGCTTGCCCAAGCCCACGGTGCTGGTCGCGCGGATGACCTGCGATTGCATTCAGCATGTGTTTGGCCAATGGGCGGACGCACTGGGCAGCGAGTTCTTCCCGATGGAAGCGCCCGCGTGGGAGCACAAGGACCCGCGCTGGTTTGCGCATTCGCGCAACGCATGGGACGAGGTCTATGACGCAGACCGCATCGCGCTGGCCGTGTCGGAAATGCGCGATCTGATTGCACTTCTGGAAAACCGCACCGGACGCAAGTTCGACGAGGCCAAGCTGCATTACCTGATGGAGCGGATCAACGAGCAGGAAGGCTATATCTGGGAAGCGGCCCAAGCCATTGGCACGGCACGGCCTTGCCCGGTTTCCATTGCCGAACAGATGCCCAACACGATGATCCCGCAGTGGCACCGCGGATCGGATTGGGCGGTGAATCATGCCAAGCGTTTCCGCGACGAGGTGATGGAGCGCGTCGCAGCGGGCGCGGGTTGCGCCACTAACGAGAAGATCCGCCTGATGTGGATTGGCGCAGGCGTGTGGCACGATCCCGGCTTTTATCAGGCACTTGAAGAACGGATGGGCGCAGTTTTCGTGTGGTCGATGTACATGCCGTTTGCCGGGCCGCAATATATCCGCGAATTGCAGGGCCGCCCGATGGACGCGCTGGCCAGCCGCGTGTGTTCGATGAACGAGGTCCTGCACCTGCCACCGTGGATGAACGGATGGATGACAAGCGAGGCCGAACGCTGCGGGGTTGATGCCTGTGTGGTGCTGCTGCCGCCGGAGAATCGCCTGTCGCAATCGGGCACCAAGATCACCGCCGAGGCTTTGGAAAAGGCGGGCGTGCCGGTGCTGATGATCGATGCCGACATGGTGGATGCGGCCAACTGGGACCATGACCGCATGGTCGGGCTTGTTGCAGACTTTCTGGTGAAGCGGGGGCTGGCTTGAAGTTCTTCACCACCCTTTTCCTGCTGCTGCTTTCGGCGTGCGCGCGTCCTGTGCAAATGGGCGTAACCGAACTGGTCTATGCATCGCCCTATAGCCCCAACCATCCGTTTTCAAAGGCGGATCAGGAATGGATGGCCTTTGTCGAAAAGCGTTCTGGCGGGCGGCTGAAGATCAAGCCGGTGTGGTCCGGGGCCTTGCTTTCGTCCGACATGTCGATGGAGGAACTGCGCCACGGTGTGGCAGATATCGGCCTGATCACGCCGATTTATGTGCGCGGGGGCACGCATCTGATCCGTATCCAGTCGGGCTTTTATCAGGGCGCAGACAGCGTGGAATCGCAAGTTGCGCTTTATCGCTGCATCGCCGCTGCAAACCCGCAAGTGGGGCTCGAACTCGCAGGGCTTAAAGTGCTGGCGGTGCAGGGCGGAACGCTGCCGGGACTGGTCACCAGCAACCGTCCGGTGAAGAGCCTTGCCGATATCAAGGGCCTGCGCATCCGCGCGCCAACCGAATTGTTGAGTGTGCTGGATTCGCTGGGTGCCGACCCTGTGAACATGCCGATGGGCGAGGTTTATTCAGCGATGGCCAAAGGCGTGATCGACGGGGTAATTGCGCCTGAAGACACGTTCAAATCGCTGCACTTTGCCGAGATTTCAAAGCACTTTTACCAGATTGCCGTGCCGCGCGGAGCATATCCCGCGCGTGCGATGAGCGCGGCGCGCTGGAACGCACTGCGGGATCAGGACCGGATGGTTCTGGAAGAAGGCGTGAGCGTTTGGGAAGCAGCATTGGCACGGCAGGTGCGCGCAGCCGTAGACAAGGGCGTGCAGGAGGCAGCAGCCTACAAGGTCAGCTTCCATC
>JADYXV010000043.1 GCA_020853995.1 Novosphingobium sp. | reverse complement strand
TGATCATCGGTTCGCAGCATAATCACATCGGCCATGCGGCTGAGGACTCGCGCTGTGTCAGCAATCGTCTCGCCACGCCCCAATTGCGTCGTGCTGGAATCAAGCGTGATTGCAGCGCCACCCAGTTGACGCATGGCGATATCGAATGACACCCGCGTACGAGTCGAGCTTTTTTCAAACACCATCGCCAAGACATGCCCGGCAAGCGGGGTGTCGGCGTCCGGGGTTCCCTTGGGCACACCAGCGCGGGCGGCCTTGCGATCAAGCGCATCGTTGATCATCGCTGCGACGGCATCACCGCCAGCATTGCCAAGATTCAAGAAATGCCGGGTCATATTGCAGGTGCCTCATAGCTGGCAGCGGCAGCAGACAGCCGCTCCATGAATTCATCGATATGGCTGTCGTCAATCACCAGCGGCGGGATCACCCGCACCGTATTGTCGCCAGCAGAGACTGTCAGCAATTGGTGATTGTCACGCATGTGGGCCACGAAGGGCCGTGGTTCGATCTTCATCATCAAACCGAGCATCAGCCCGCGGCCGCGCACGCCCAGAAACAAGTCGGGGTAATTGCCGATGAATTGCTCCATCCGCCCGCGCAGCCGCTCACCCTTGGCGCGCACTTCGGCGAGGAATTCGTCATTGGCCACCACATCAAGCACGGCTTCACCTGCCGCCATCGCCAGCGGGTTGCCGCCGTATGTGCTGCCATGGGTGCCCGCAACCATGCCGCGCGCTGCTTTTTCGGTTGCAAGGCACGCACCCATCGGAAAGCCACCGCCAATACCCTTGGCCGTGGCCAGAATGTCCGGGGTCAGGCCGTATTGTTCATAAGCATAGAACGTGCCGGTACGCGCCACGCCGCACTGCACTTCGTCCAGTACCATCATAAGGTCATGCTCGTCGCAAAGCGCGCGCAGGCCTTTCAGGAATTCGTCCGAAGCGTCGCGGATACCGCCTTCACCCTGGATCGGTTCAACCAGAAAGCCTGCCGTGTTCGGACCGATCGCGGCCTTGGCGCCTTCCAGATCGTCAAAGTCGACATACTTGAAGCCTTCGAGCAAGGGCATGAAGCCCTTGTGCATCTTTTCCTGATTGGACGCGCTGATTGTTGCCATTGTGCGGCCGTGGAAGGCGTTTTTGAACGTGATCAGCTCGAACTTGTGATCGTTGCCCACGGCGCTGTGATAGGCGCGCGCAGTCTTGATCGCGCATTCAACCGCTTCAGCGCCAGAATTGGTGAAGAACACGGTGTCGGCAAACGTCAGATCGACCAGGCGCTGCGCCAGATGTTCACCCTGCGGGCTGCCGTAAAGGTTTGACACATGCATCAGCGTCGCCGCCTGGCGCTGGATCGCGCCAACCAGATGTTCGTGCGAATGGCCCAGGATATTCACCGCAATGCCACTGGCAAAATCAAGGTAGCGGGTGCCGTCCTCTGAAATCAGGTGGCAATTTTCGCCGCGCACCGGACGCACGCCGCACCGGGGGTATACGGGCATCAGCGGGGTGATCGACATTGGCATCTCCTGTTTAATCGCGAACGGTCCGGATGGCGCAAGAAGTGCGCGTTGTCCGGATGGGAAAAGGGGAATCGGAAACGACAAATGGCGGCCCCAAAAGGACCGCCATTTGTGCACGTATGCTGGTTGCAAGCTGCCGGCGACATCACCGGAGGCTATGCAATCGGGATCAACCCTGAATCGGCACCAGGTTGACCGCCGAGTGCTTGCCTCGTCGATCGACTTCAAGGTCGAATTCAAGCTTGTCGCCTTCGTTCAGTTCACGCAGACCCGAACGCTCAACTGCGCTGATGTGCACGAATGCATCAGGTTGGCCGTCATCACGCGTGATAAAGCCGAAGCCCTTCATCGCGTTGAAGAACTTGACCGTACCCGTAGCGCGCTCACCGGTCAGCTCGCGCTGTGGTGCATCAGGCTTGGCTGCCACTGCGATCACGTCACCAACGACCTGAAGATCAGCTGCTGACACCTTGCCGCCACGATCGACGAGGTTGAATTCGAGCTGCTGGCCTTCTGCCAGGCCTTCAAGACCGGCGCGTTCAACCGCGCTGATGTGTACGAACACATCTTCGCCGCCATCTTCACGCTGGATGAAGCCGAAGCCCTTTTGGCCGTTAAAGAATTTTACGACGCCCTTACCGGTGCCGACAACCTGGGCAGGCATTCCGCCGCCACCACCACCGCCGCCACGTGGGCCACCGCTGAAGCCGCCGCCACCGCCGCCGCCGAAGCCGCCACGATCACCGCCGCCGAAGCCGCCGCGATTTCCGCCACCACCAAAGCCGCCACGATCACCGCCGCCGAAGCCGCCACGATCGCCGCCGCCAAAGCCGCCGCCGAAACCGCCACCACCGCCGCCGCCGTAGGGATCAAAACCACCCTCGTCGCCGAATCCGTCGCGCTTATCCTTGCCGCGACCGCGCCGCCCTCTGTCAAAACCCATAAAAATCAATAGACCTTCAATCCGCCCCTACCTTCACGGCACCGCAGGCCGGACGCGGGGACCAGCGGCACGACGAAGGAATCACTACCGGACTTTAACGGGCCGGAGGTCTCCTTTGCGCGTAAGACTATAGCCTAAAAAAAGAAGAGCGCGAACGGAATCGTCATGTAAGGTTCAATTTCCCCTGAAAACTGTGACTTTCATGTCAATTTTACGCCGACTTGCGCCAAGGCTTGCCCCGCATGCGGCCATTGGGCACAAGCAGTTCACGTATTCCAAGATCAGGATTCTCCCATCATGTTCCGCAAGATAGATGATAAAACCTATGCCAGCCCGCAGATCACGCTGGCCGAAGTCGCCTATGCCAAGGCGCTGGGTATCGGACTGATCATCAACAACCGGCCTGAAGACGAATCCGACGATCAGACCCCGGGCCCGGATATCGAAGCGGCCGCACGCGAGGCGGGGATGGGCTATGTCGCCATTCCGGTGACGCATGCCGGTTTTTCGATGACACAGGTCGAATCAATGCAGCAGGCATTGACTGAAGCAGGCGATGCGCCGGTTCTTGCCTACTGCCGCTCGGGTACGCGTTCGACGCTGCTGTGGGCGCTGGCCCAGGCCAAAGCCGGGCTCAGTCCCGATGAAATAGCTGCAAAAGCGGCCGGTGCGGGATACGACATTGCCCCGATCCGCGCGACTGTCGATATGCTTGCAGCCCAAGCCGGGTAAGCTTGTCCCTTGCCAGATTTATCGCAAATTCCCGGTATTTTTCTCGTGTTGCAAGTCGGCGCGTCGCTTCTGGCCATTTTGGGGCTGGGCTGGCTTGCGCGCAGGATGGGCCTTGGTGGTGATCCGCGCATCGCCGATGAAATGCACGCCCGCACGTTGGCAGATGACGCAATATACGGCTTTGACGTTCAGGCCGTTGCGCTGGATCGTGCGAGGATCGGCGCGCTGGTTCGCGATTCGCATGACCGCGTCATGCTGATCCGCCAGCACGGCAGCCATTTTGCTGCGCGCGAGATTACCAGCCATGCCGGTATTCGGCTCGACGGTCGGTTTCTGACGATCACCACGCAGGACAAGCGCTTCGGCACGATCACGCTCGACCTTGGCGATCAGGCCCAAGTATGGGCCGCGAGCCTGCGTCGATTGGGGAGCAAGGCCAAGTGACGCCGATAGATGTCGTGACCTATGCGGTGCCATTCTTCGTGGTGCTGATACTGCTGGAAATGGTCTGGGCCGCTCGCAATCATCGCGATAAATACGAACCGCGCGATACCCTCACCAGTCTGGGGCTTGGCCTTGGCAGCACGGTTGCGGGCGCGTTGGCGGCCGGCCTTATCTATGCCGTTGCCATGTGGTTTTACGAACACCGCTTCGCAACGATCCCCGTAACGTGGTGGGCATGGGGGCTGTGCTTCGTGCTGGATGACTTCAACTATTATCTGTTCCACCGCAGCGCCCATCGCGTGCGCTGGTTCTGGGCGTCCCACGTCAATCACCACAGCAGCCAGCACTACAATCTCTCCACAGCGCTGCGCCAGACATGGACGGGACCGTTGGCGGGGTCGTTCCTGTTCCGCATCTGGCCTGCGTTAATCGGCTTCCACCCGGCAATGATCCTTACCGTCGGTGGCGCAAACCTGATCTATCAGTTCTGGATCCACACCGAAACCATCGGCCGCATGCCGCGCTGGTTCGAGGGTGTATTCAACACCCCGTCACACCACCGCGTCCACCACGCAACCAACCCGCTTTATCTGGATCGTAATTACGCAGGCGTTTTCATCATCTGGGACCGGTTGTTCGGCACTTTCCAGCGCGAAAGCGAAGATTTGCCGCCCCGCTACGGCATCATAAAACAACTCGGCAGTTTCCAATTGCTGCACGCGGTGTTTCACGAATGGCGCGCAATGCTGGGCGACTTCTGGCAAGCGCCGTGGCGCCACAAACTGTCGTATCTGTTCAGATCACCCGGCTGGAGCCACGACGGATCGCGTGAAGGCTCCGACGCCATCAGGGCGCGCTGGCATGAGCGGCAGGGCGAGATCTGACCTTATACTTCGCCGCCTTCACCATTGTCTTTTGCATTCAGCTTGGCCCAGAGGCTTTCGGTGCCAGCCTCGATCGCGTTGTTGACGTATTGTGAGGCGACGAGCCAGCCTTTGAACGGGCGCAAGGTTGCAAGGCAGCCAAAGCCTAGGATCGGCACAGACGTCAGAACATGCACCCACCAAGGGGGTGAATATGCCACTTCGAGCCAAACGGCGAAGAACGTCAGCGGAAACGCGGTGATGCACAGCGCAAAAAATGCAGGGCCATCATCGGCATTGGCGAAATCATAATTCAGCCCGCATGCGGGGCAGGACTTTTGCAGTTTCAGCCAGCCGTTAAACATCGAAGCTTTGGCGCAACGCGGGCACAACCCTTTCCAGCCGCACCGGAAAATCCAGTCGAACTTGGGGTTCTTGGTGAAAATGGCCATGCCGGTGATCCTGTATTGTGCGCAACCGTCCATATGCCTGCGTCCGCGCTTGGCAAGCCCGAAAGGGTATGGTGGAACGGAATGCAGATTTGTGACATTCTGTAGTGTGTTACTTATTTCCCAGCGCTTCCGCGCCCGTTTCCTCGACGTCTTGGCGTCGATTTACATCTACAACGAACACAGGGGCTATACGTCGCTGGATCGGGTGCTGGATGCTGTGCGCGTGCGTTGCCCTGATGATCCGGCATTCATCGCCGCGATTGCCAAGCATCGCGGCGATGAACGCAAACACTATGTCATGTTCAAACGGTGGTTTGAAGTGCAGGGCCGCATGCCTTTGGCGGTGGATAGCACATGCGGTCACATCGACC
>JADYXV010000042.1 GCA_020853995.1 Novosphingobium sp. | reverse complement strand
TGTGTTAACGCGTCTCGACTTCGCTCGACACGAACGGATGTAGGGAAAGCGGCACATCGTATGCAACGCATACAATTTTTCGTGCAATTCAACATTCAGAACTTTTCAAGCATGCGAACATATGCCAAAGCGATTTCAACATCGCGAAAACACATCGGGAGAGTCGAAAAATGTCCCAAACACTTCAACAGGTCATCCAGAACGCTGGCGACCTCGTAAACTTTGTCCGCAACCAGCAGGTCGGGCCGAACGTCTATCCGGGCGTTCCTTCGGAATTCTCGAATTGGCGCGCAGAGCAGTGGGCATGGGGCCACACTGCCGTGCTTTACAACCAGTCGTACCACATGGTCGATCTGGCAGTTAAAGGTCCCGATGCGTTCAAGATGCTTGAGCACCTTGGCATCAACAGCTTCAAGAACTTCCAGCCTGACCGCGCCAAGCAGTTCGTGCCGGTCACGCCCGACGGCTACGTAATCGGCGACGTCATCCTGTTCTACCTTGACGAGAATCACTTCAATCTGGTCGGCCGTGCACCGACGATCGAATGGGTTGAATTTCATGCTGCCAGCGGGAACTGGAACGTCACAGTTGAACGTGATGAGCGTTGGGCTATGCGCAACGACGGCAAGCGCAACAACTATCGCTTCCAGATTCAGGGGCCGAACGCGATGAAAATCATCGAGAAGGCCACCGGCAAGACCCCGCCTGAACTCAAGTTCTTCCACATGTGCCGCATGACCATCGGCGGCAAGGAAGTGCGCGCGCTGCGTCATGGCATGGCTGGTCAGCCGGGCTTTGAATTGATGGGGCCATGGGAAGATTATGGCGCGGTTCATGCCGCGCTGGTCGAAGCAGGCAAGGAGTTCCAGATGGCGCTGGTCGGTGGCCGCGCCTATTCCTCAAACACGCTGGAATCGGGCTGGATCCCCTCGCCCTTCCCCGCGATCTATACTGGTGAGGCACTCGCGCCTTACCGCGCATGGCTCACCGCCAATTCCTACGAAGCCAAGTGTTCGGTCGGCGGCAGCTATGTGCCCGAAACCATCGAGGGCTATTACACCACGCCGTGGGATCTGGGGTACGGCCCGTTCGTGAAGTTCGACCACGACTTCATCGGCCGTGCCGCGCTTGAAAAGATGGCAGCCGAAGGCAAGCATCGCACCAAGGTGACGCTGGCGCTCGACAACGAAGACGTGATGCGCGTGCAGTCCTCGGCCCTCAGCACCGGTGATCGTGCCAAATTCATGGAATACCCCAGCGCCGTGTACTCGATGCACCCGTTCGATCAGGTCCTTGTCGATGGCAAAATGGTCGGCCTCTCCACCTGGATCGGTTACACCGCCAACGAAGGCAAGTTCCTGACGCTGGCGATGATGGAACCCGGCTTTGAAACGCCAGGCACCGAAGTCAGCCTGCTCTGGGGCGAACCAAACGGCGGCACCAGCAAGCCCACGGTCGAGCCGCACGTGCAGACCGAAATCAAGGCAACCGTTTCAGCCGTGCCTTATGTTGCCGCCGCCCGCGACAACTACGCCGAGGGCTGGCGCACGCGAAAATAAGCTTTGGGCGACATGCCTGATAGCGAGAGCGCCGGCCCCTCCCGACGGGTCTGGCGCTCTTTGCGTTTGTCGCTTCCTGCATTCCCAACACCGCCACGTGATTGGATGGATGGCCCAGAACAACACCATCACTTTCTAAGATCTCGCCCTGTCCACCGGCGCAATGATCAGCCCGTTCGTCTGGGCACACAAGTATGCTCTCAAGCATAAAAGCTTCGATCTTGCCGTGGCCCCCGGCAGCTTATCGAAAGGATGAAGCGCTAATCACCCTGGATGGCGGCGGCAGAGCGGATCAGCAAGGTACGGATCCGATCTTCCATTACAGCATCAAAGCGGACAGCAGGGACAGCCACGCTGAGTGCGCCAGCGAGCTGACGATCAATCCAGACAGGGACGGCAACACCGCATATGCCCACGGTAGCTTCTTCGCGCGCCACACAGATTCCTTCTGCCACGATGCAGGCAAAATCTGCGCGAAGAGCTGTTTCATCCGTCCGCGTAAGCCTCGTCAGAGGTTGGCGGGTGACTTCGGCGAAGTAACGCGATTGTTCGTCCGGAGACATCCAGGCCAGCAGGATTTTGCCAGCGGCAAGGGCATGCAATGGGCGACGCGTACCAGGATCGACCGCATAACGTAACGCATGATCACTGGCTTCGGTAACCAGCGATTCGACCTCCCAAGCGCGCCTGACCATGAACGAAGACGTTTCGTTCAATTCTGACCGCAAAGCACGGACCAGCGGCGTAACGCGATCTTCAAGCGTCATCGCCGATTGCGGGGCGCGCAAGCGTTCGAGGCCCGGCCCTGGAAGATAACGCCGCCCTGCGCGCGCGAGGTATCCCCGCTCTACCAATGTGCCGAGCAGATAAGACAGGCTGCTGACCGGAATAGCCAGCGCGCCCGCAATTTCCTGCGCGACGGCACCCTGACGATTGGCGACGACATACTCGATCACGTCGAGCGTCCGCATGGCCGACTTTACAGGATTTGTAGCAGCCGGAGCGCTCATCAAAAGATCAGGCTGCCACGCCGCTCGGCAAAACGCCAGCCATCGTCGGTCAGCACGAAGCGATCGTGAAAAGAACCGACAAGCGGTGCGGCCTCGCCTGTGAACAAAAGCATGGCGCTGGTGCCACGCGCTGTGGTGTCGCTTTCCACGTCGATCACCACGTTTGAGCAGATGTGGCGGGTGGTGCGTGGTGGCCGTGCTTTGAAGGCTTCAAGGATGGCTTCGCGCCCTGCGACCGGCGCATTGGGCGCGGTGGGCCGGACCATCACTCCATCTTCGGCGTAGAGCGCGACTACTTCTTCCCAACGCGCTTCATCGTTGAGGTTTGCATAAAGCGCGATCAAACGGGCGCAGTCAGCCTCGGCGGCTCGGCGGTCCTTGTTTTTCACAGGCGGCTCTCTGCAATATCAGCGCCTTCGCGCAAGGATTTGAGCTTGCGCCATGTGACGATGGGATCAAGCTTGCCATAGCCTGCGAATGTACCGAAGCCGCAATCGGTGCTAGCGACAACGCGATCTGCGCCGACAAAATCGGCGAAACGTTCGATGCGTTGTGCGATCAGTTCGGGGTGCTCGATATAATTCGAACAGGTATCGATCAGACCAGGCGCTAGGATCTTGTGATCCGGAAGTTTGGCATCTTTCCACACTTTCCATTCGTGTTCGTGGCGCGGGTTGGCGGCTTCGAACAGGATTGTGGCCGGGCGCGCGCCAATTACGATATCGACAACGCGTTCGAGCGGGATGTCGTGATCGTGCGGGCCTTCGTAATTGCCCCAGCAGATGTGCATGCGCATCTTTTCCGGCGGAATGTTGGCGGTGGCGGCATTCAACGCCTCAACATTGGCGGCGGCAATTTTGAGGAAATCGGCCTCGTCCATGTCCTGATAGCCGGTATGGCGGCTCATCGCGAGATCTGGGCAATCTAGCTGGAGCAGGAAGCCTTCGTTGACGATGGTCTCATACTCTTCACGCATCGCATCAGCGAGATCGGCGAGATAGGCTTCGTGGCTGGGATAGTGGCGGTTGACCTGAAACGCGGTGATCAACCCGGGAGAGGCCGCGTTCATGAAGGCTTGGGTATCGGGCGCCGCGTGCTTGGCGAGCGCGGATTTGAAGCGGCGGATATCATCGTGCAGCGGTTGCAGCGTGACTTTTCGCACCGGACCAATGCAAGATGCGCGGACAAATTCCTGACTGCCCATTATCGCCGAGAGCTTTTTGGCAAGGTTGGGCACTTCGGCAAGATCGGCAGCGGGTTTGCGGTCAATGTGGCCACCAAAACCGGACAGGCGTTCGATCATGTATGTCGAGTAGCCGACTTTGCCGAGTTCACCGTCGGAGACTACCGAGACACCCGCTTCAACCTGGTGGCGGACAGCTTCATCAACGGCGGCTGATACGGCAGTATCAAAAGCCTCGGCGTCGTAAGGCTCACCTTTATCGCGAGCGAGCAGGAGGGGCGTGAGTTCATCACCGCGTGGCAGGCTGCCAACGTGAGTTGTCTTGATTTTTGCCATCGTGCAGGCCCTTCCCAATTCATATCTATGAAAATTTCATAGCGTATTAGGCCACTGAAACAAGCCAAATCCGGCAGCCTGCCGATTTCGAATGCAGCGCGCAGACGTATA
>JADYXV010000041.1 GCA_020853995.1 Novosphingobium sp. | reverse complement strand
CCGCGATCTCGTCAAACGGGTTCATGCTCATCTTCACGTTCGCAAGATCAACACCCGTTCCATCCGCCTTCACTCGCGGCTTCACGTTGTAATCGATCACGCGCTTCACGCAGACCAGGGCTTTCATCGGCAAGAAGTCCTTTCCTTTGATCCAGTTCGAGCCTCGTAATTCACGCTTACGTAAACGTCAATCACGGTTGTAATAACGTAGCCGAATCGGGCGGCTATTTCGTTATGCCAGAATGCAGAAAGGGGCGCCGGTTGCCCAGCGCCCCTTTCGTTCATTCGCGTTGTGCGTCGGCTCAGGCGACCGCGCGCACTTCGGCGACGATCTTCTTCGCGGCATCGCCCAGATCGTTGGCAGCAACGATTGGCAAACCGGAATTTGCCAGAATGTCCTTGCCCTGCTGGACGTTGGTGCCTTCGAGACGGACGACCAAAGGAACCGAAAGATTCACTTCCTTCGCTGCGGCAACAATGCCTTCAGCGATGATGTCGCACTTCATGATCCCGCCAAAGATGTTGACGAGGATGCCCTTAACGGCAGGATCCTTGAGGATGATCTTGAACGCAGCCGTCACCTTTTCCTTGTTGGCGCCGCCACCAACATCAAGGAAGTTGGCAGGAAATTCGCCGTTCAGCTTGATGATGTCCATCGTTGCCATGGCAAGGCCAGCGCCGTTGACCATGCAGCCGATGTTGCCATCAAGCTTGATGTAGGCAAGGTCATACTTTGATGCTTCGATTTCAGCCGGATCTTCTTCGGTTTCATCGCGGAGCGCGAATACGTCGGGGTGACGATAGAGCGCGTTCGAATCGAAGCTCATCTTGGTGTCGAGGACGAGCAGATTGCCGTCTTTGGTTTCGACCAGCGGGTTGATTTCGAGCATGTCGCAATCGAGCGCGACAAACGCGTTGTAAAGCTGGTTGGCAATCTTGGCGGCCTGCTTATGCAGTTCACCCGACAGGCCGAGCGCAAAGCCGACAGCGCGGCCGTGGTGCGGCATGAATCCTTCAACCGGATCGATCACGATTGTGGCGATCTTTTCAGGCGTAGAATGCGCGACTTCTTCGATGTCCATGCCGCCTTCGGTCGACACGATCAGCGCGATGCGGCTGGTGCCACGGTCAACGACCATCGAGAGGTAGTATTCCTTGGCGATATCAACGCCATCGGTGACATAAAGGCGGTTCACTTGCTTGCCAGCTTCACCCGTCTGGATGGTGACGAGCGTGTTGCCGAGCATTTCCTTGGCGAAAGCTTCCACTTCCTCGATGGACTTGGCCAGACGCACACCGCCTTTGGCATCAGGACCGAGTTCCTTGAACTTGCCCTTGCCGCGTCCACCAGCGTGAATCTGCGCCTTGACCACGTAAAGCGGTCCGGGAAGCTGCTTGGCTGCGGCAACGGCTTCTTCAACCGTCAAAGCCGCGATGCCTGCCGGAATGCCGACGCCAAACTTCGCAAGGAGTTCTTTGCCCTGATATTCATGAACGTTCATGCGTGATCCTCGCTATGCAATGGGCCCCGGCCGCGCGACCTGTGGAGCCAACGAACGCCGCCGTTGGCGCAAAGGTATGCACCGCCGTTGGTGCTTGAGTCCCGACGCCTTAAGCACAGCACAGAGTGCTTGAAAAGAGGCGTATGTGCCTCCCTAAACCAAAGTCGAGGGGGAATGCGTCTTGCGCCGCCGTTCAAGAAGGCCCACCTGACGAAAAGCAGCATGATCGACTACGACCGCCTCAACCAGATTGTCGCACAGGCAGGGGCCATGGCCTTGGCCAAATGGCCGGGCCACGGCCACGCTCTGAAGGTGTGGGAAAAGGTGCCCGGCAGCCCGGTTTGCGAGGCAGATATCGCGGTAGACTGCTTCCTGAAGCGCGAACTTGGCGCGCTTTTGCCCTCTGCGGGCTGGCTTTCCGAAGAGACTGTTGATCACCCCGAACGATTGGAGCGCGGCTTGTGCTGGCTGGTTGATCCGATTGACGGGACACGCGATTTTGTTGGGGGGCGTCCCGGCTGGTCAGTCTCGGTCGCACTGGTCAGCGAAGGCCGCCCGCTGTTCGGCATATTGAGCGCGCCTGCACGCGGCGAATACTGGTCAGCCATTGCCGGACAGGGCGCCACACGAAACGGTCAAAAGCTTGTGGCCAGCAAGCGGACGCAACTGGCCGGGTCACGCGTACCCGCCGACAGTCTGGCGCGAATCGATTCATATCTGGTGACGGTTGACAAGCCCAACTCCATCGCGCTGCGCATTGCGATGGTGGGCGCGGACGAAGCGGATCTGCTCGCCACCATCCGCTGGGGCTTTGAATGGGATATTGCCGCTGCCACACTGATTTCACGCGAGGCCGGCGCTGCGATCAGTGACGTGTTCGGCAAGCCGATTTCGTTCAACAAACGCGATCCGCGCGCCTTTGGCCTGCTGGTCACCGCGCCTGCCATTCATGCCGCCGCGATAGAACGACTGGCTGACCGCGCCGCGAACGCGTAAACCCAAGAGATTAAACGAAATCCTCGGTATCGATTGTTGGCAGCATGACGCCGGCATAACGGTGGCCCGCCACGGTTTGCTGATTGATCAGCGCGTCGATTTCATCGGCAACACTGCCCGGCAATTCCCAGTCCCAGCGCGCAATGTTTTCTTCCAGATGCGCGATTTTTCCGGTGCCGGGAATGGTGACGATGTGGTCTCCTCGTGAAAGCACCCAAGCCAGCGACAATTGCGCAGGCGTTACACCCTCGCGCGCGGCAATGGCGTTAAACTGCTGGATCAGCGCCAGATTTCTTGGCCAGTTATCGCCCATGAAACGGGGCATGGCGCGGCGGATGTCCTTTTCCTCCAATGCCGCAGGATCGCTGACACCATTGGCAAGCGCGCCGCGAGCGACGGGAGAAAACGCAACAAACGTGGTGCCAAGCTCACGGCATGCATCCAGCACGGCGATTTCCGCTTGCCGCGTCCAGGGGGAATATTCGGTCTGCATTGCAGCGACGGGATGGACCGCATGGGCTTTGCGCAGCGTATCTGCCGACATTTCGGACAGGCCGAAGCCGCCGATCTTGCCCTCTTTGATCAGGTCCGCCAACGCGCCGACGGAATCTTCGATCGGCACGGTGAAATCGCGGCGGTGCAGGTAATAAAGATCAATGTAATCGGTTTGCAGCAGTTTCAGCGAAACTTCCAGTTCGCTGCGGATAATATCGGGGTGGCAATCAATCCCGCGCTTGTCGCCTGATGCAAAGATGCCCATTTTCGAGGCAAGGAAGACCTTATCACGCCGCCCTTTCAACGCCTTGCCAACTTGCGCCTCATTCTGACCAAGCCCGTAAAGGCGCGCCGTATCGAAATGATCGTAACCGATGTCGACGGCATGCTGGAGCAGACGGATGCCGTCCTCCTCGCTTGGCCGCCCGCCATAGGCCCAGCTTAGCGACATGCAGCCAAGGCCCACCGGATTGGTCAGGCGTCCATTGATGGCGCGGCGTTGGATCGGCATATCGTCAAATCTCCTGCTGTCGGTGCCGATGCCAGCAGGCAGGCGCGGCGGTCAACCGCGAATCGTATGCCCAGCATAGCAAACGGCGCCGCCCCTGTGGGAGCGGCGCCGCTGCATCACTTCATCGACGTGTGATCAGTTGCTGGTGCGGGCAGCGTTCACATCATCCTGACTGATCGGCACAATCTTGATTTCAACGCGGCGGTTGGCCGAACGGCCCTGCTCTGAATCATTCGACGCAATCGGCTGTGATTCGCCAAAGCCCTGGCTGCGGATGCGAGCATAGCCGACACCGCGCGAAATCAGATAATCCGCAACGGCGCGGGCGCGACGTTCGGACAGGGCCTGGTTGTACGTGTCGGAACCGGTCGAATCAGTGTGGCCATAAACGTCGATCAACGAGTTCGGGTACTGCATGAGCGATTGTGCCACGCGGTCCAGCGTCGCTGCAAAAGTCGGACGCACGGTCGAGCTATCGACATCGAATGTGACGCCGTTGGGCAAGTTGACGAGGATCGCATTGCCACCATCGGTTTCGCTTACATCAATCCCGGTTCCTGCGGTCTGTTCGCGCAGTTCCTTGATCTGCTTGTCTTTTTGATAGCCGATGACGCCGCCTGCAACGCCGCCGATGCCTGCGCCAACGATACGCCCGGTCTTGCCGCCAATCAGACCACCCAGCAATGCCCCGCCCAGCGCACCACCAAGACCGCCAATCGCCGTGCGCGAAACTTTTTGCTCGCCCGTGTTCGGATCAGTCACGCAGGCTGAAAGCCCAATCAGCGATACCGCGCAAACGCTCGACATCATAATGCGACGAATATTCATTTCCTGTCCCCTTGGATCAACATTCCGGAGCGATCATATGCGCCGGATTGCTGCTTTGACAGTTTAGATAAGCCCATTTTAACTGAACGGTTCCCGAACGACAATTACATGACCCATCCAGCAGAACTTTATCAGCACACTTCGCCTTCGCACATAAATCTGTTAAGGCCCGCCGCGTGACACCTTATCCTTGGTCCGACGTACTGCTGATTTTGGGCCTCGTTGTGCTCAATGGCCTGTTTTCCATGTCAGAACTGGCAATCGTCTCTGCGCGCACTGCGCGGTTGAAGGTCGCTGCAGAGGAAGGCAGCAAGGGCGCCAGAATTGCGATAGAGCTTGCCGCCGATCCCGGAAAATTTCTTTCTACCGTGCAAATCGGCATAACGCTGGTCGGCATTATTGCGGGTGCCTATTCAGGGTCGAGCCTTGGCGGACCAACGGCAGAGCGTTTGATCGTGTGGGGCGTGCCCGAACGCTTTGCCGATGACGCAGGTTTTGCCATCGTCATCGCTATCACAACGTACCTCAGTCTGGTCGTCGGCGAATTGGTACCCAAGCAATTGGCCCTGCGCGCCGCTGAACCCATCGCCAAGATTGCAGCGCCGGCTATGGCGATGATGTCGCGGATCACCGCGCCGTTTGTGTGGACGCTCGACAAATCATCGAGCCTGCTGATCCGCATGATGGGTCTTAAGGCCGCGACCGATCAGGACGTTACCGCCGAAGAACTGCACATGATCTTCGCCGAGGCCACGCGTTCGGGCGTGATCGAGGAGGAAGAGCGCGCGCTGATGAGCGGCATCATGCGACTGGCGGAACGCCCGGTACGCGAAGTGATGACGCCGCGCACCGAGCTGCACTGGATCGAACGCCGCGCGCCGGAAATCGAGCTGCGCGCCGCGATTGAAGACTCACCCCATTCGTTGTTGCTCGTGGCTGATGGTTCGGTCGACAAGATCGTCGGCGTGGTCAAAGTGCGCGATGTGCTTTCCACATTGCTCCGCGGGCGCAAGGTGCAACTGGGCCGATTGATGAAGAAGCCTGCCATCGTGCCCGACCAGCTTGATACGATGGACGCGCTGACCATGATCCAGCAGGCCGAAGTGGCCGTGGCGCTGGTGCATGATGAATACGGCCACCTTGAAGGCATTGTAACACCGGCCGATTTGCTTGCGGCCATCGCAGGCAACTTTGTCGGCCATGGCGATGCCGGTGACAGCCCGATGGTGGTGGAACGCGAAGACGGATCGCTGCTGATTTCAGGGGCACTGCCCGCCGATGCCATGGCAGACCGGCTGGGCATCGATCTGCCCGACGACCGCGAGTTTGCCACGACCGCCGGATATTGCCTGTCGGTGCTCAAGAAACTGCCGACCGAGGGCGAGCATTTCCACGATCAGGGCTGGCGCTTTGAAGTGGTGGATATGGACGGCCGCAAGATCGACAAATTGCTGGTGAGCAAGCGCAAGGCGGCAGTGGTGGTTGAAACACAAGCTGACGGCTGAGGACGCCTAATTACAAAAAGGTCATCGGACAATTCACTTGCACTTTTGATACCTCCCCATATTCATAACAACTAAAGGGGAAGTTTATGGCAGGACTAATTGGTACGCTCGTTGGAGCAACACTAGGGATTTATCTTTTGGCAAGTCTATGGGAGTGGCTGTTATTCAAAAGAATACTAGATGATCCCCTGAAAGGCAAAGTGCTTTCCGTCGTTACAGCATATATCTCTGGATCATTCATTGCTGGATTCGGAATGGCAGACGGTGGCCAATATTTTTGGGGCGCATTCTTGCTCTATCTTGTACCAGCAATCATTGTTGGTGCGCTTTCGGTTCGACGCGGCAAGGCACTGCGAGTTCAAGTCACGGATACCGAAATTCAAAACACTTTCAGCTAACTTAGCTATAAAAATTACAGCTAGCATTCTAAACTCAAAAGGGGCGCCCAATCGGACGCCCCTTTTGACTGGTCAGCATGCTAAAGTTTAGCGTGGCAGTTCGCTGACGCCCATCAAGGCTTCGTCCACTGCGCGGGCGCATTGGCGGCCTTCGCGGATGGCCCATACGACGAGGCTCTGGCCGCGACGCATGTCACCACAGGCAAAGACGTTTTCGACGCTGGTCTTGTAATCAGCGACGTTGCCTTTGACGTTGCCGCGCGCATCAAGTTCAACGCCGGCCTGTTCAAGCAAACCCTGCTTGCGCGGACCGACAAAGCCCATGGCGAGGAGGATCAAGTCAGCCTTGATCGTGAATTCGCTACCGGCAACTTCCTGCATCTGGCCATTCACCCACTCGACGTGGACGCATTCGAGGCCAGCGACATCGTTTTCGCCAACAACGCGCTTGGTCAGCACGGCGAATTCGCGCTCGCAGCCTTCTTCGTGGCTGGAAGACGTGCGCAGCTTGAGCGGCCAGTTCGGCCATGACAGCGCCTTGTCTTCCTTTTCAGGCGGCTTGGGCATGATTTCAAGCTGGGTGACCGAAGCGGCACCCTGACGGTTTGACGTGCCAACGCAGTCAGACCCGGTATCGCCGCCGCCGATGACGACAACGTGCTTGCCGGTGGCGAGCAGCGAGCCGCGCGGGGCGGCGCGCAGTTCATCATCGCCTGCATTGCGCTTGTTCTGCTGGGTCAGGAATTCCATCGCCATGCGCACGCTGGGCAATTCCGCACCGGGAATGCCAAGGCCGCGAGGGTCTTCAGCGCCGCCCGATAGGACGACCGCATCGAAGTTTTCCTGCAAGCTTGCGAAGGAAACGGTGACACCCACTTCGACGCCGGTGCGGAACTGGACGCCTTCGGCCTCCATCTGCATTGCGCGACGGTTGATGTGGGTCTTTTCCATTTTGAAATCAGGGATGCCATAACGCATCAGGCCGCCGATCCGGTCGCTCTTTTCGAACACCGTGACGGAATGGCCAGCGCGCGCCAATTGCTGCGCAGCGGCCATGCCTGCGGGACCGGAGCCGACAACCGCAACCGACTTGCCCGTCTGTTTGGCGGGAACCTGTGGTTCGATCCAGCCCTCTTTCCACCCCTTGTCGACGATGGCGCATTCGATCGATTTGATCGTGACGGGCTGATCGACGATGTTCAGCGTGCACGCTGCCTCGCAAGGCGCGGGGCAGATGCGGCCCGTAAACTCGGGGAAATTGTTGGTCGAATGAAGGTTGGTCAGCGCCTCGCGCCAATCGTCTTCATAGACCAGGTGATTCCAGTCAGGGATCTGGTTGTTCACCGGACAGCCGTTATGGCAGTACGGAATGCCGCAGTTCATGCAGCGCGCCGCTTGCCCCTTCAGCCCCGCAGCATCGTGAGGGATCACGAATTCGCGGTAGTGCTTCAACCGTTCCGAAGGCGCATCATATGTGCGGTCCTTGCGTTCGATTTCGAGAAAGCCTGTTGCCTTGCCCATTGTAATCTAACCCTTATTCAGCTGCGACGGACGCAGCTTCGAGGCGCTCGGCCTCCATCTGGCGCAGGGCGCGTGCATAATCGCGCGGCATTACCTTGACGAACTTTGGCAGAGCCTGCGCCCAGTTATCAAGGATTTCGCGGGCACGGCTACTGCCGGTGTAGAGGTGGTGACGTTCCACCAGCACGCGCAGACGTTCTGCATCATGATAGAGCATGTCGCCCATGCCGAAGTCATAGACATCAACGCCGCGCTGTTGCGGACGGCCAGCTCCATCATCCTCGTCACGCTCTGCGGATACCGGCAGCAGATCGACCATTGCCTTGTTCGCCAGTTCGGCGAAGTTGCCGTCGATGTCATAGACATAAGCGACACCGCCTGACATGCCTGCGGCAAAGTTGCGGCCGGTCTTGCCCAGCACCGCGACAACGCCGCCGGTCATGTATTCGCAGCCATGGTCACCCGTGCCTTCGACCACCGCTACGGCACCTGAATTGCGCACGGCGAAGCGTTCACCGGCAACGCCGTTGAAATAGGCCTCACCCGCAATCGCGCCATAAAGCACGGTGTTGCCAACGATGATGTTCTCTGCCGGATCGCGTTCGACGTGTGCCGGTGGGCGCACGATCACGCGGCCGCCCGAAAGGCCCTTGCCGACATAGTCATTGGCATCGCCGACCAGATCGAGCGTGATGCCGTGGGCGACAAACGCGCCGAACGACTGGCCCGCCACACCCTTGAACGAGATGTGGATGGTGTTGTCTGGCAAACCCTTGTGACCATACTTGCGGGCAACTTCACCCGAAAGCATCGCGCCGACCGTGCGGTTTACGTTGATCACATTGCGTTCAAGGCGCACCGCCTGCCCACTTTCCAATGCCGCAGCGCTGGCCTTGATCAGGTCCTGATCGAGCGCTGCTTCGAGGCCGTGGTCCTGTGTGCCGCTCCAGTTCAGGGTCGTGCCTTCAACCGGTTGGACCTGGTGCAGCAGCTTTGACAGATCGATGCCTTCAAGCTTCCAGTGATGGATCGCCTTGTTGGTATCGAGCCGGTCAACCCGACCAACCATTTCGGCAATGGTGCGGAAGCCCATTTCCGCCATGATCGCGCGCAATTCTTCGGCAACGAAGAAGAAGTAGTTGATCACATGTTCAGGCTGACCGGTGAAGCGCGCACGCAGCACAGGGTCTTGCGTGGCAACGCCGACGGGGCAGGTGTTCAAGTGGCACTTGCGCATCATGATGCAGCCCGCCGCGATCAACGGTGCGGTGGCAAAGCCGAACTCGTCCGCGCCGAGCAATGCGGCAACAGCCACATCGCGGCCGGTGCGGATGCCGCCATCGGCCTGCACGCAAATGCGGCTGCGCAAGTTGTTGAGCAGCAGGGTTTGCTGGGTTTCGGCAAGGCCGATTTCCCACGGTGAACCCGCATGCGTCAGCGATGTCAGCGGCGATGCACCGGTGCCACCTTCATAGCCCGAAATCGTCAAATGGTCGGCACGCGCCTTTGAAACGCCCGCAGCCACGGTGCCAACGCCCACTTCGGACACCAGCTTGACCGAGATACGCGCGGTGGTGTTCACGTTTTTAAGGTCGTGAATGAGCTGCGCGAGGTCTTCGATCGAGTAGATGTCATGGTGCGGCGGAGGCGAAATAAGGCCGACGCCCGGCGTAGAATGGCGGGTCTTGCCGATGGTCTTGTCGACCTTGTCACCGGGAAGCTGCCCGCCTTCACCGGGCTTTGCGCCCTGCGCCATCTTGATCTGCACATCGTCTGCGTTGACGAGATATTCGGTGGTCACGCCAAAGCGGCCCGAGGCGACCTGCTTGATCGCAGAGCGCATCGAATCACCGTTGGCCATCGGGGTGAACCGTGCAGGGTCTTCGCCGCCTTCGCCGGTGTTCGATTTGCCGCCGATGCGGTTCATCGCCACGGCCAGCGTGGTGTGCGCTTCCCAGCTGATCGAGCCATAGCTCATCGCGCCGGTGGCGAACCGCTTGACGATTTCGCTGGCGGGTTCAACTTCGGAAATGTCGAGCGGCTTATCCGCCTTCTTCAGTTCCATCAGCCCGCGAATGGTCAATTGCCGTTCGGACTGGTCGTTGATCGACTGCGCGAATTCGGCATACTTTTCAGACGTATTGCCGCGCACTGCGTGTTGCAGGTTGGCAATGTTCGATGCCGTCCACGCATGCTCTTCGCCGCGATTGCGCAGCTGGTACATGCCGCCAACATCAAGCATCTTCTTGTAGATCGGGTTATCGCCATAGGCCGTGGCATGACGGCGCACGGTTTCCTCGGCGATTTCCTTAAGACCCACGCCTTCGATGCTGGTCGCAGTGCCGGTGAAGTACTTTTCGATGAACTCGCTCGACAAGCCGACAGCGTCGAAAATCTGCGCGCCGCAGTAAGACTGGTAGGTCGAGATGCCCATCTTGGACATGACCTTGAGGATGCCCTTGCCGATGGCCTTGATGTAGTTCTTTTTTACATCCTTGGGCTCAAGCGGCAGTTCCTTGGCAACGCGGATTTGCTCCAGCGTTTCCAGCGCAAGGTACGGGTTGATCGCTTCGGCGCCATAGCCCGCCAGCACGCAGAAGTGATGCACTTCGCGCGCTTCGCCAGTTTCGACCACCAAGCCGGTCTGCATGCGCAGGCCTTGACGGACAAGGTGTTGATGCACCGCCGCTGTTGCCAATGCCGCCGGCATCGGGATGCGGTCTTCGTTCTGGCTGCGGTCTGACAGGATCAGGATGTTCTTGTCAGCCAGCACCGCTTCGGTGGCGGCCCAGCACATTTCCTTGATCGCCAGTTCAAGGCCTTCAGCGCCCGCAGACGCAGCCCAGGTCGTGTCAATCGTGGCCGTGCGGAAGGCACCGTCAAGCGCCGCTTCGACCGAGCGGATCTTGGCGATGTCTTCATTCGTCAGGATCGGCTGATCGACTTCGAGGCGCTTGTGGCTGCCGGCATCCTGACCCAGCAGGTTCGGACGCGGGCCGATCATGCTGACAAGGCTCATCACCAATTCTTCGCGGATCGGATCAATCGGCGGGTTGGTGACTTGCGCGAAGTTCTGCTTGAAATAATCGTAAAGCAGGCGCGAACGCTTCGACAGCACCGCAATCGGCGTGTCGGTGCCCATCGAACCCAGCGGATCATCGCCCGCAATGGCCATCGGTTCGAGGAACTTCGAGATGTCTTCCTGCGTATAGCCGAACGCCTGCTGGCGATCGAGCAACGAGGTGGTCTGCACCGGCAGTGCGGCCAGCTCAGGCTCGATCACGTCGAGTTCCTTGAGCTTGTATTGCGCCTGCCCCAGCCATTCCTCGTAAGGTTCGGCAGCGGCGAGTTCAGCCTTGATCTCTTCGTCTTCGATGATCTTGCCCTGCTCCATATCGATCAGGAGCATGCGACCCGGCTGGAGCCGCCATTTGCGGACAATATCTTCTTCGCGGAACGGCAGGACGCCGCTTTCCGAGGCCATGCAGATGAGGTCATCACGCGTGATCGAGAAGCGCGCAGGGCGCAGACCGTTGCGATCCAGCGTGGCACCGATCTGGCGGCCATCGGTGAAGGCCACGGCGGCAGGACCGTCCCATGGCTCCATCAGGGCGGCGTGATATTCATAGAATGCACGACGCGCTGGCGACATCAAAGGATTGCCTGCCCATGCTTCGGGGATCAGCATCATCACCGCGTGGGCAAGGCTGTAACCCCCGGCCAGCAGCAGTTCGAGCGCGTTATCGAGGCTGGCCGTGTCTGACTGGCCATGCGGGATCAGCGGCCACATCTTGTCAAGATCAGGGCCGAGCAGCTCTGATTCCATCGTGCGGCGGCGCGCGTTCATCCAGTTCACGTTGCCGCGAACCGTATTGATTTCACCGTTGTGCGCGATGAAACGGAACGGGTGCGCCAGTTTCCAGCTTGGGAAGGTGTTGGTGCTGAAACGCTGGTGAACAAGGCCCAAAGCCGAAACGCAATCGGCATCGCGCAGATCATCGTAGAACGTGCCGACCTGATTGGCGAGCAGCAGGCCCTTGTAAACGATGGTACGCGTCGAGAAGCTGGGCATGTACAGCTGGGTTACGCCCGGCAGACCATGCTTTTCCGCCATCATGGCCAGCGGGTTCTGCGTCTGCTTGCGGATTGCGAGCAGCTTGCGTTCGAACGCGGCCTGATCCGGCGTGTTCGGCCCGCGCTTGATGAAACACTGGCGGAT
>JADYXV010000040.1 GCA_020853995.1 Novosphingobium sp. | reverse complement strand
TCATGCACGATGACCACTATCACCGCAGCCATGATTCACGCCTTGCGCGGCTTTATGACATTGATGTCGACAGCCCCTATTCCTACTGGTTCGTGTGTCGCCCGCGCGCGTTGCAATCGCGCCCGGTGCGCCTTTTCCACGACTGGATGCTGAAAGCCGGTTTGTGACGACGCGCCGCAGCGTAACGACGGTGAAGATCCATTGCCCGGTATCGGCGCAAACGCTGGAAGCGATGCTGACCGGTGATGCAACAGCCCTTGAGCACGACCGGACCGCTGCTGCGATTTTGGCGATCATACGATCTGACAATCCGCTGGGCGATTTTGGCCTTTATCACGGTGTCAGCGAAATCGGGGTGGGCTGGGAAAGCTTTATTCCCTCGCCCGATGCCGTGCCAACGTTGGGTTCGGCAGGTGCTGCTACCTTGTCACCCACGGTTATCTTGACCACGTATGCTGCGGCAGAAGCTGACATCGGGCCAGCCCTGGCAGCAATCATGGCCGTTCACCCCTGGGAAGTGCCCGTAATTGAATTGACGCAGGCCGAATTGCTTGTCCGATAGATCAATGGTGGCAGGCAAGCGCCTCGACCACATCGTCGAGCCGGGCCGGATCACCCAGCGCAAGGACATGGCCGTCTGATCCTGCGTGCAGCGGTTCACCATTCCAGTCTGCCATAGTGCCGCCAGCGCCCTCGACGATGGGAACAAGCGCGGCCCAATCATGGAGTTTCAGACCTGCTTCGCACACCACATCAAGCTGGCCGGTGGCGAGCATGGCGTAATTGTAGCAATCACCGCCCATGACCATGCGCTTGTGATCGGTCTTGGCGGCAAGGCTCATGAAATGCGCGCCGTCGTGATCATCGAAATAATGCGGGCCGGTGGTGGCTAACGTAGCCTCGATCAATTCACGGCATGGGCGCGTGCGGACAGGCTTGCCATTCAGTGTGGTTGCCATTCCGGTAGCGCCAACCCAGCGTTCACCCGTGATCGGCTGATCAATGATGCCCATGACCGGGAAGCCTTCAACCACGAGCGCAATCAGCGTGCCGAAAATCGGCCGACCGGCAAGGAAACCTGCTGTGCCATCAATCGGATCAAGCACCCAGCTGCGGCCTGATGAACCGGCCGTTGCGCCAAATTCTTCGCCGATGATGGTATCACGCGGCACTTCGGCGGTCAGGATGCGGCGCATCGCTTCTTCCGCTGCGCGGTCAGCCATCGTGACGGGCGTGTCGTCACCTTTACGTTCGGCCATGACGGTGCGGAAATAGGGTTTGATGGCCGCCGCTGCCGCATCGGCAAGGCGCATGGCAAGGGCGATATCGTGTTCCAGCTTCATCCCTTTGCTCTGCGCTTGTGCGGGGCCACAGGTCAAGACGCTGGGTTGCAGGATGGCCACAAACCTTATCTTTTGATAGGCCGTGCAAAACCTCACAGACAGGGTGGAGGCGCCACGCTAATGCGCCCAACCGAGGGCACAAGGGGGCGAAAGTGAGTCGCAACGGCAAACCGGCGATCGATCGTGCGGTCGTATCGGCGAACGGGGCCACCCGCGATGGCCAGCCGATTTCCTTCAGCCGTGCCCCTGCCCCCGATCTTGAGCGCTGGGTTGGCCGGTTTTACGTCACCATCGTCGACATGCCTGAAAATCACCGGCTCGATTGCGGTTTGCTGTGTGATTTCGCCTGTATCCGGGTGCAGACGCGCGGCAAATGGGAGGCGCTGACCTGCGATGGCCTGAAGCATTCCACGCAGGCGGCCATGCTGTTCGGCCCGCATACACGGCGCATGCCGGTTAGCGTCACCGGAAGCTTTACCAGTGTGGGTGTCTTCCTGCGCCCGGGCGCATGTCATGCGTTGAACGGTCCCGACATTTCCGGCCTGAGGGACAATCTGGCCACTTTCACGCAGTTGCACATGCCCGAAGCGCGCTGGATCAACCTGTTCGATCCAGATGCCACGCCCGAGGAATGGACGCTGGCGATGGAGCACGAGATGCGCCGCCTGATCGCTGATCGCGCGGTGCGGGAACCCGAGCCCATTTCAGCACGTTTCGAGGCAGCAGCCTTTGTCGATCCGACCGTCTCTGTCGCGCAACTGGCGGATGACATCGGGGTTGAGCAGCGCCGGCTTGAACGCATTATCCGGCGCGATTTCGGCATGACGCCCAAGCAAGTGCTGCGCCGCGCGCGCGCACTGGATATGGCCAGCCACTTGCGCGGGGTGGCCGATCAGGAAGAAGCCGAGGCACTGGCGCTGCGTTATTACGACCAGAGCCACCTGATCCGCGAATTTACCGCGATGTTCGGAATGAGCCCCCGCCAGTTTGTCGAACGGCCACAACCGCTGATGACGATTGGTCTGGAAACACGGCAGAGCCGCCGCCTTGAAACGATCCAGCGCATTGCTCCGGGCGGAATCAAGCCCTGGGAATGATGTTGCACACCGACGTTGTGCTGCGTATCGCCAAGACATGGCAAAAGCTGATCGTCTCGAACGTCTCGACAAGCGCCGCGCCGAAATGGAAGCGGATTATCTGGAAGCCCTGATCGAGGCGCTGCGCGTGACGGCGGCGGGCAAATGGGGCCTGTTCGACCATAACGCAGACAAGATCATGCGGGCGGCCACCGCGCCGGTGATCGAGAACCTGCAACAGATCGCCGACGATATTGCCGAGGCGCGCGAGACACTGTTCATGGAGCCGTTCACGCTGCACGAGGAGTTTTTGGCAGCGCGCGGCAAACCGGGCGCCCATGCCGTGGGTGAACCCAAACAGGCGCGGGCGTGGCTGGAGCGGTTAAGGCTGGCGGAAAAACCGCCAGCCTGAGCCGGTATCAATCGAACAGGCTGGAAACCGAGCTTTCATCGGCGATACGGCGCACCGCTTCGCCGATAAGCGGGGCGATGGTGAGCACGCGGATGCGGTCGCACGATGCCGTGGCTTCGGTGGGCATGATCGTATCGGTGATGACCAGTTCTTTCAGCGCGGAACCTGCCACGCGGGCGACCGCGCCACCAGAAAGCACACCGTGGGTGATATAGGCCGAAACGCCCGCCGCGCCTGCGTCCAGCAAGGCTTGCGCCGCGTTGCACAAGGTGCCGCCCGAATCGATGATATCATCGATCAGGATGCACATGCGGCCCTTCACATCGCCGATGATGTTCATCACTTCGGACTGGCCGGGACGATCGCGGCGTTTATCCACAATGGCGAGCGGCGCGTTGTTCAACCGCTTGGCCAGTGAACGCGCGCGCACCACACCGCCAACGTCTGGCGATACGACCATGAGTTCCTGCGAACCGTAACGCGTCTGGATGTCTGCTGCCATGACGGGCGCGGCAAACAGGTTGTCGGTAGGGATATCGAAGAAGCCCTGGATCTGGCCAGCGTGCAGATCAACTGCCAGAACGCGGTCTGCGCCTGCTGTGGTGATCAAGTTCGATACCAGTTTGGCCGAAATAGGCGTGCGCGGGCCGGGCTTGCGATCCTGACGGGCATAGCCGAAATAGGGCACGACCGCCGTGATCCGCTTGGCCGAGGCGCGACGCAGCGCATCTATGCAGATCAGCAGTTCGAGCAGATTGTCGTTTGCGGGGTAACTGGTCGACTGGACAACGAACACGTCTTCGCCACGCACGTTTTCGTGGATTTCGACGAAAACTTCCTCATCTGCAAAGCGTCGCACGCTTGCCTCGGTCAACGGCACTTCGAGATAAGCCGAAATGGCGCGAGCGAGCGGCAGGTTTGAGTTGCCGGTCATGATTTTCATGCGTGCGATTCCCTCGATTTCGGTCCCCGCACGGCCCTTAGCCCAAGATGACAGGTTTGCAACTCTTGCAGGCCATAGGGTTTGCCGCCTAGTGATCAGTTATGGCCGATACGATCAAGATAACCCTCGCCCAGCTCAACCAACAAGTGGGCGACCTTGCCGCAAATGCCGCAGAGATGCTGGCGGTACGCGAAAGGGCACGCGACAGCGACCTGATCGTTTATCCCGAGTTGCAACTGATCGGATATCCCCCGGAAGATCTGATCATGAAGCCTGCGCTGATTGAACGGGCGGCAGCAGAATTGCAGAAGCTGGCCGAGGTTACTGCAGATGGTGGCCCGGCGATGCTGGTGGGATCCGTGTTCGTGCGCGATGGCGCGCTTCATAACGGCGTGGCGCTGCTGGAAGGCGGGCGGATTGCCGCGACCCGCTTCAAATACGAATTGCCCAATTACGGCACGTTCGATGAAAAGCGCTATTTCATGCCCGGCCCCTTGCCCGAACCGGTGCTGTTCAAAGGCGCGATGATCGGCCTGCCGATTTGCGAGGACATCTGGCAGCCCGACGTGTGCCGCCATCTGGCCGAACAGGGCGCGGAAATCTTCATCTGCGTCAACGGCAGCCCATACGAGATCGACAAGGACGTGCTGCGCATTGATGGCGTGGCCAAGCGCCGCGCGATCGATACCGGCATTCCGCTGGTTTACTTGAACCGCGTGGGCGGACAGGACGAAATCGTGTTTGACGGGGCAAGCTTCGTTGTCGGGCCAGAAGGCGCGCTATGGGTGCAGATGCCCGATTGGGAAGAATCCATTGTCACCACGGTATGGACAAAATCGGAATTCGGTTCTGCCCATCGCTGGCGTTGTGATGCAGGCACGGTCCATGAACTGGCCGAGCATCCCGAAGACATTTATTGTGCGATGGTTCTCGCGCTGCGCGATTATGTGAACAAGAACCGCTTTCCGGGCGTGGTGCTGGGCCTTTCGGGCGGGATTGATTCCGCGATTTGCGCGGCCATTGCAGTTGATGCACTGGGCGCGGACCGCGTGTGGTGCGTTATGCTGCCAAGCATTTACACCAGTCAGGAAAGCCTTGATGACGCTGAAGGCTGCGCGCGAATGCTGGGTGTGAAGCTGGATACGGTGCCGATCAATCCGGCGGTGATGGGCTTTGACGAAATGCTGGGTCCGGTTTTTGCGGGCAAGCAGCCTGACACCACCGAAGAAACCATCCAGTCACGCATTCGCGGCGTGACGCTGATGGCGCTATCCAACAAGTTTGGCCCGATGCTGGTGACCACCGGCAACAAGAGCGAGATGAGCGTCGGCTATGCCACGATTTATGGCGACATGAACGGCGGCTATAACCCGTTGAAGGACGCGTATAAGACCACGGTGTTTGCGGTTTCGCAGTGGCGCAATGGCAAGCTGCCGAAGATCGGCCTTGGCCCTGATGGTCCTGTCATGCCCGAGCGCATCATCACCAAGCCGCCCAGCGCGGAACTGCGCCCGGACCAGAAGGATTCGGATTCGCTGCCGCCCTATGATGTGCTGGATGCGATCCTGACGGGGCTGGTCGAGAACGAAAAGTCGGTCGATCAGATCGTAGCCGAAGGGTTTGACCGGGCAACAGTCGTGCGGATCGAACGCTTGCTGAACCTTGCGGAATACAAGCGCCGCCAAGCCCCTCCCGGCGTGAAGCTGGGTGCGCGCAATTATGGCCGCGACCGGCGTTACCCAATCACGCACGGTTTCCGCACAGGCTGACTTATTGCGAATGATTCGCATTGACGGGATGAACCAGCAGGCCTAACTTGCGATTAATTCGCAAGAAAGGAATCCCCATGCCAGCAAGCGGTTCAGCCACACAGTTTTCGGCAACAATCGAAAAACTCGCCCGACCCCGCGATGTGCGCGGGCTATCGCTAAACGGGTTGCACATGGTCATGGCCATGCGGCTTTGCGCGCTGTTCGATAAAGCAGGGCGCGATCCGGTGCCCGATCTTGCGCGCCGCTATCGCAGCATCGAGGCGGCTTGCGCGGTGCACGGGTTGGTGCAGACGATCAAACAGGTCTGGCCAGAACCGTTCATGGTCAACCGCCCGTGCTGCCATGCAATGACGCCTGATGAGGTGACGCTTTCAGCGCTGGTGCGTGCGGCCCGATCAGCCGACCGGGCAGGCTTTGCGCAAGGAGTTGAAGGCTTTGTGCGGGCAGAGCGCCACCCTGCCCTTTATGAGGCAACTGTT
>JADYXV010000039.1 GCA_020853995.1 Novosphingobium sp. | reverse complement strand
TCGATGCGGTCAGTCTCGGTAAAGCCCAGATCCTTGTTCAGGCCATGCCGCACATTGTCGCCATCCAGCAGGAAGGTGTGCTTGCCCAGCGCATGCAGCTTTTTCTCGACCAGATTGGCGATGGTTGATTTGCCCGAACCCGACAGGCCGGTGAACCACAGCACCGCAGGCTTCTGGTTCTTCGATGCCGCGTGGGCTTCGCGGCTGATGTCCAGCGCTTGCCAGTGTACGTTTTGCGCGCGGCGCAGGCTGAAGTTCAGCATGCCCGCAGCCACCGTGGCATTCGTGATCTTGTCGACCAGAACGAACCCGCCCAATGTGCGGCTTTGTGCGTATGGTTCGAACACAATCGGTTTGTCCGTGGCCAGTTCGGCCACACCAATCGCATTCAATTCCAAAGTCTTGGCTGCCAGTTGTTCCATCGTGTTGACGTTCACGACATACTTTGGTGCCTGCACCGTGGCCGATACGGTCTGCGTGGCCAGCTTCAGCCAATAGGCGCGGCCCGGTATCATCGCCTCGTCATTCAGCCAAACGATGGTGGCTTCAAACTGGTCGGCGGCCTGTGGCGGATTGTCGGCCAGCGCAATCACGTCGCCGCGCGAACAATCAACCTCGTCGGCAAAGCATACCGTCACCGATTGACCCGCTACCGCCTGTTCCAGATCTTGCCCCAGCGTTACCACGCGGGTGACAGTGCTGGTCTTGCCCGAAGGCAGCACGCGGATCGCATCGCCCGGCTTGACAGACCCTGTCGCGATCAGGCCGGAAAAACCACGAAAATCAAGGTTCGGGCGGTTGACCCATTGCACCGGCATACGGAACGGCTTTTCGGCATCTTCCGATGACAGCACTTCAACCGTTTCCAGATGCTCGACCAAAGTCGGCCCGGTGTACCACGCCGTATTGTCGGACTTGGCGGTGATGTTGTCACCCTTGAAGCCCGAAATCGGCATCGCGGTGAAGGTCTCGATCCCGATGGAGCGGGCGAACTCGGTGTAATCTTTGACGATTCCGTCAAACACCGACTGGTCATAGCCAACCAGGTCCATCTTGTTCACCGCCAGCACGATGTTCTTGATGCCGATCAGATGGCACAGATACGAATGGCGGCGGGTCTGCACCAGCACACCCTTGCGCGCATCGATCAGGATAACGGCCAGATCGGCGGTGGATGCGCCGGTGATCATGTTGCGCGTATATTGTTCGTGGCCTGGGCAATCGGCTACGATGAACTTGCGCTTTTCGGTGTTGAAAAACCGGTAGGCCACGTCAATCGTGATGCCCTGTTCGCGTTCAGCGGCCAGACCATCCACCAGCAGGGCAAAATCGATGTCCTGGCCTTGCGTGCCAACCTTTTTCGAATCGCTCTCCAGCGCGGCCAGCTGATCTTCGAAGATCATCTTCGAATCATACAGCAACCGCCCGATCAGCGTTGATTTGCCATCGTCCACCGATCCGCACGTGATGAAGCGCAGCATCGTCTTGTGCTGGTGCTGGTCAAGATAGGCGTCGATGTCCTCGGCAATGAGGGACTCGGTGACGTAGATGGGATCGGTAATAGAATCAGACATATGACACTCCGTCATGCTGAACTTGTTTCAGCATCCATCACGCGAAACGGCGATGGTGGTGCAGGAGGAAAAATGGACCCTGAAACAATTTCAGGGTGACGATGCATTAAAGCGCTCGGTGGGCGTCCTAGAAATACCCCTGCTGCTTCTTCACTTCCATGCCGGCGCCGCCAGCATCCTTGTCGATCACGCGGCCTTGCCGTTCGCTGGTTGTGGTCAGCAGGGTTTCCTGAATCACTTCGGGCAGCGTCTTGGCGGTGCTTTCGACAGCGCCCGTCAGCGGGAAACAGCCCAGTGTGCGGAAGCGGATCGACCGGTTGGTGATTTCGGGGCGATAGCCGAGCACTTTTTCCAGCCGCTCGATATCGTCTGCCATGAACAACTGGCCTTCCCATTCATAGGTCGGGCGTTCTTCTGCGAAGTACAGCGGCACGATCGGCACGTCGTTCAGGTGGATGTACTGCCAGATGTCCAGTTCGGTCCAGTTGCTGATCGGGAACACGCGGATCGATTCGCCCTTGTTCTTGCGGGCGTTGTAAAGGTTCCACAATTCCGGGCGCTGGTTCTTGGGATCCCAGCCGTGGCTGGCGGTGCGGAACGAAAAGATGCGCTCCTTGGCGCGGCTTTTTTCCTCGTCACGCCGTGCGCCGCCAAAAGCCGCGTCAAAGCCGTACTTGTCCCGCGCCTGCTTCAACCCTTCGGTCTTCCACATGTCGGTGTGCAGCGATCCGTGATCGAACGGGTTGATCCCGCGTTCTGTCGCCTCGGGGTTCTGGTAAACCAGCAGTTCCATGCCGCTTTCGGCTGCCATCCGGTCGCGCAGGCGGTACATTTCCTGGAACTTCCACGTCGTATCAACATGCAGCAGCGGGAAGGGTGGCGGCGATGGGTAGAACGCCTTGCGCGCAAGGTGCAGCATTACCGCGCTGTCCTTGCCCACCGAATACATCATCACCGGGTTTTCGGCCTCGGCCACAACCTCGCGCATGATATGAATGGCCTCGGATTCAAGGCGTTGCAGGTGGGTAAGGGTGGCATTGGTCATGGGCTGGCTTCCGCTCCGCTATTGCGTGGATGCTCAATCGCGCAACGACACTGGCGCTTATGCTCCCAAATGGGAGCGATTTGACCTTGGCAAACATTATGAAGGTTAACGTGCGCATGTACTTCATCAACATACTCAACGCTTGCGGCCCAACCGGCGAACGCCTAAGCGCGAAGAATGGCCGTATATCTGCATGAAAATGACCTTCCCGCTGGCGTTCTGGCGCCGGGACCCGTCGCCGTCGACACCGAGACCATGGGGCTGATCACGCCGCGTGATCGTTTGTGCCTTGTCCAGATTTCGGACGGTTCTGGCGACGAACATCTCGTCCGCTTCGCACCGGGCACCGATTTTGCCGCACCGAATCTCAAGTCCGTGCTGGCCGATCCTGCGCGGCTGAAGCTTTATCACTTTGCCCGATTCGACCTCGCGGCGATTGAGCATTATCTCGGTGTCGTTGCCGCGCCGGTGTTCTGCACCAAGATCGCGTCAAAGCTGGTGCGGACATATACCGACCGCCACGGACTGAAGGATCTGGTCCGCGAATTGCTCGGCAAGGAAATCTCCAAGCAGCAGCAATCAAGCGATTGGGGCGCTCCGGTTTTAAGCGACGCCCAGCAGGAATACGCAGCCTCCGACGTGCGCCATCTTCACTCCATGCACACCATTCTGGTGGAACGGCTGGAGCGGGAAGGCCGCACGGCGATCGCGCAGGCCTGTTTCGATTTCCTGCCTGTTCGCGCGCGTCTCGATCTGGCAGGCTGGGCCGAGAACGATATCTTCAGCCACGCGTAATGTGCATGGTATAAGGCTGTAGCGATGACCGTGCAGGCCGACATCATCCGTTCCAAACGCCGGGGCTTTGCTGCGCCCGGTGGCTTTCATGATCGGCTTGTGCACTTTCTGGCGCGCGCACTGCCTGCGGCTGTCGGGGCAATGCTGGCGGTCATGATCATATCGCCGTTATCGCCGCGCGGCGAGATCAGTTTCCTGCTCGATCGCCGCAAAGTGGCTGTGCTTGATGATCGCATGCAAGTGTCCAGCGCGATGTATCGCGGGCAGGATGATGAAGGGCGCAGCTTTTCGATCACCGCCGGATCAGCCGTGCAGCGCACGCAGGCCGTACCCACGATCGAACTTGATCAATTGACCGCCCGCATCTTGCTCGACGATGGTCCCGCTCTGCTGACTGCGGGCAAGGGCGCCTATGATTTCGGCAAGGAAATCGTCGATATTGTCGGGCCGATCAATTTTCAAACCGCCGATGGTTACCGGATGACCGCAACCAATGTTGACATCGACCTTGGCCGCAAGCTGCTCAAAAGCCGGGGCCCGGTTGAAGGGCGCATTCCGGCTGGCACATTTTCGGCTGACACGATAAGCGCAGACCTGTCGGAGCGGTCCGTTACGCTGCAAGGAAACGCCCGCCTTCGTATGGTGCCGGACAGGATGAAATTGCCATGACCAAGTTCGAAATCATCCGCACCGCCCGGCCGTTTCGTATGGCTATGTTGGGCTTTGCAGGATCAGCGGCCTTGGTCGCCGGTGCGCAGCACTTGTCAGCACAAGGCCTCGCCAATCATAACAGCAATGCACCGGTCAATTACCTCGCTGACCGGATCGAGGTGCAGGACAAGGCCAAGCGTGTAGTCCTGTCAGGCAACGTCGATATTTCGCAAACCGATCTGCGTCTGCGGGCGGCACGCACCACGGTCGCATATTCCGATGCAGGCGGGATCCAGATTGACCGGATTGATGCAACCGGCGGGGTTCAGGTAACGCGCGGCAACGAAACCGCGCGCGGCGATGTTGCGGTATATGATTTTGGCCGCAATATCATCACGATGACAGGCAATGTCGCACTCCGCCGGGGTAGCGATACATTGAATGGGGGGCGCCTGGTCATCGATCTTGATTCGGGCTTGTCGAGTGTGGACGGTCGTTCCGGTGCAACTGATGGCGCTCCCGCTGGCCGCGTTTCAGGAACGTTCAAAGTGCGCCAGCGCGATTAGCGCGAGCAAGTCTGGCGCGCGGTTGCGAGCATCTCGGTTTCTGCGGCCAGCTTGCGTTTCGCGTAAACTGTTTCGATGCGCTGTAATGCCGCGCAATTCAGACGCGCTCCTTGGGCTGAAGCTATGGCGATGGTCTGAGCCAGATGGTGCGGGGGCATCGCTTCGCTTTCGGTCAGGAAAGCATTGATCCACCGACCATTCGTGCTCATCGCCGCTGCCATGGCTTTGCGGCCTTCGGGCGTAGCCAAAACTTTTGCAGTAGAAGCCGCAAGCGGCATCTGGCGTTCGCCAATGCCCCACAGCGCTGCCAGACGGCGGGATGCTTCGGCCATGTCACCTGCATTGAAGGCGATGCCGAACATGGATTGCTGGGCAATCGAATCGCGCCAGCCGCGCTGCGCTGCCATTTGCAAAAGCAGCATAGCGTTGGCGTTGTCTCCGCTTCGCGCTTTTGCAATGGCGAGAAGCGACAAGTGTTCTGCCGGGATCGGGCGGCGCTGCACCAACAGTTCCGCCGCTTTCAAGGCTTCTGCCGGTTCGGCGGAGCGAACGGTCGAGATGACTTGCCGGGCCTGCGCAAAGCTGCGGAACATTGATGGCACAAGAGGCGCCAGCATCGGGTTGCGCCGCGACTGCCGGTCAAGTTGCGCACCGCTGGCAAGCAGGGCAAGAATGACCATCAAGCTGATCCAGACGTAGCGGATCATATGGCAGGCTCGTCATTGGCCAGTGTGGCTTTGCGCTGCGGGACGACAAGCAGGATGGCAAACGCAGCGAGGCAGAGCATGGTCTGATTGCGCAAGGGAAAATCAAGCAACGACTGCAAGGCAATCGCCAAAATAATGCCAGACCCGGCAAGAGCGGGCCATCGTTGCGGCGTGGCAATGGCTCGCCATGCTGCCAGCGCGATCCACAACGCCCAGCAAACTGCCAAGGCGAGGCCGACGGCACCTGCTTCGATGGCCAGTTCCAGATAATCGTTATGTGCCCGACCAGCCCTGCGCTGCGAGATATATTCCAGAGATTCATCGACCTGGAAGACTTCGTCAAAGGTGCCCATGCCCGCACCGATTGGCCAATAGCGCTGCGCTGAAAATCGGGCGTCTTCCCATATCAAGGAGCGCTGCCCGTCACCTTGTTCGAAGCGGTCCGCGACAGCGCCTAATCGCGTGTCGCCAAGGATGGGAACAAGGCTGATAATCAAGACTGCTGCAATTCCTGTTGCAAGCAGAGCGCGTGGTGAGGCCGCCGGCTTGAACGCCGATGTGTCTAAACGCGTTGCCATTGCTTTGGCCAGAGCCAGACCGGCGGGAAGTACCAGCAAGGCTATGCTGCTTCTAGACTGGGTGAGGACTACGCCCAGGATCAGCAAAGTGGCGATCATGAGTTTGCCGAAAATGCCATGAATAACGCGCTTGGCTGCGGGTTGTGCAACGAGCAATAGCAGGCAGCAATCGAGGAAAAGACCGGTCGAATTGCGATTTGCAAAAAGACCGAACATCACGCCGGGCATTGAATTGGCCGGATAAAGAAGGCTCTGACCATTACCGTTCAGCACTTCTGCAATGCCCGGTAAAAGGTTGAGCAGGCCCATGCCTATGACAAGGGCGATCAGGCGTTGACGATCGGCAAGTTCAACGGA
>JADYXV010000038.1 GCA_020853995.1 Novosphingobium sp. | reverse complement strand
TGTCGTCCGTTTGGATCATTATGGACTGCCCGGACCGGGGTTGCCCCCCCGGTCCGGGCGGAAGGGGACGGATAGCGAAACCGCCGGTCGTTAAGGGACCGGGTTAGAGTATGATCGCCCCTTTCTTTTCCTTCAGGCCCGAACGGATACCGGGGCTTTGCGGCCCGGACGACAAGCATGGGACGGAAAAGATGAGCGACAACTTACCACAGACGATCGGCATCGACATCTCCAAAGCGAGCCTTGATTGCCATGCCCATCCCGCTGGTGCCGAGCGCCAGTTCGCCAACACCGCCAAGGGCTGCAAGGCGTTGATAGCCTGGTTGCGACAATGGCCGGTCGAACGGATCGCCTATGAGGCAACCGGCACCTATCACCGTGCGCTGGAGGCGGCGCTCGCCGACTGGCCCTGCGTGAAGCTCAACCCGGAACGTGCCCGGCGCTTCGCTCAGGCAATTGGCACGTTGGCCAAAACCGATCGCATCGACGCCATGCTTCTAGCCCGCATGGCCGCCACCCTGCAACCGCCGATCCGACCTGCCAGAAGCACACAGCAGGCCCAGATGGCTGAACTCATCAATGCCCGCGACGGCCTGGTGCGTGATCGGACCGCGCTCAAGAATCGGGAGAAGAACCTCACAATCGCCTTCCTCAAGCGCCAGTGCCGACAGCGGCTCGAACAAATCGATCGGCATGTCGAGGCGCTCGATGCCGAAATCGCCAGCCTGATCGCTGCCGATACCACACTCACACGCCGCCATCAGATCCTGACCAGCATCGCTGGCGTGGGGACGCTGACCGCCAATCAGCTCATTGCCACCATGCCCGAACTCGGCAGCCTCGATAACAAGCAGGCCGCGTCCCTCGCAGGCCTTGCACCGATCGCTCGACAGTCCGGCCAGTGGAAAGGTAAGAGCTTCATTCGCGGCGGACGCGCCAACGTGAGGCAGGCACTCTACATGCCCGCCCTTGTCGCCGCACGATACAACCCCGACCTCAAGGCCAAATATCAGCAACTCGTCGCCGCCGGAAAGCCCGCCAAGATCGCCATCACAGCCGTCATGCGGAAGCTCGTCGTCACCGCCAACGCACTCCTCAAAGCCGATCGATGCTGGCAGAAATCTCAGGCTTGATCATCACGGATACTCTAAGCCGCAGCCCGTCGCAGCCGGTCATTGATAGCCACGCCGATGCCGTCATGCGGAATGGCTGCCACCGCTATTCGCGGCTGCTCGGCCGTCGCTCCCAGATGCAGGCAAGCATAAAGCCGCGCCGCCGCCTCGGCCAAATCGCCATTAAGGGATAGCGACACGTCTCCTGCCACGTTCCCAAAGCCGATCATAAACTCGTCCGCAGCCGCATCGACAGCATCAAGCCGCACCGGCTTTCCCGGCGCATAATGGCTGGCCAACTGCCCCGGGGCTTCGATTTTTGATGACGTCATGGCGGCACTCACTCCGCCCAGCACACCGGCAATCTGCGCTTCGGTGACAGGACCGGGACGCAAAATCGCCCAGGAACCATCATCGCGCAAAGCCACGATGGTTGATTCAATGCCCTGCTCGGTTGCCCCGCCATCCAGAATCAGATCGACCCTGTCCCCCAGCGAATCGGCAACATGGGCGGCGCTGGTCGGGCTGACCCCGCCACTGCGGTTGGCCGATGGTGCTGCCAGCGGGTATCCACAATTTTTCAACAGGGCCAGCATCACCGGATGGGCAGGGCAACGAAGGGCCACTGTAGGCAGCCCTGCACTGACGGCGGCAGCCAATCCGGCATCCTCACGGCGGGGCAGAACCATTGTCAAAGGCCCCGGCCAGAACGTATCAGCCAAAGCATTGGCGCGGTCATCAAACACGGCAAGACGGTGCGCTGCCGTAACGTCAGGCACGTGCACGATCAGGGGGTTGAAGTCCGGTCTGCCCTTGGCGCGATAGATGCCAGCGACTGCGCCATCGTCGTCCGCCCGCGCGGCAAGGCCATAGACAGTCTCGGTCGGCACGGCGACCGTGCCGCTTGCGCGGATGATCTGCGCAGCGTGCAACAGGCCGTCGCTGTCAGGTGTTTGCACCTTGGAAGGCTTTGTCGGCTCCATGGCTTCCCGCTATAGGGTGCAGGCGGCCGCGTGCAAGCGCTGCCCGACGGGAGATAGACACGATGACGTTCACGCCGCCCACTGCCGATCAGATCCTTGCCATCAAGGTCAGCGCAGGCATCGACGAGATTGCCGCAAGCGAGCGTTTTGCCGCGGCCTCGCCCGATCTGGTCGAAGCCATCGTTGAAGGTGTCGGCGCATTTGCAGCTGGTGAATGGGCACCCCTGCACCGCATTGGCGATCAGCCGGGGGCAAAGTGGGCCAATGGTGCTGTCACCCTGCCTGCCGGTTATGCTGATGCATACAAGGCGTTTGTCGAACAAGGCTGGGGCTCCATCGCCGGGCCCGAAGCGTTCGGCGGCCAAGGCCTGCCATTCACGCTTGCGACAGCTGCACTCGAAACGCTCGGCGCGGCCAACATGGGCTTCACCTTGCTGCCCATGCTGACCGTCGGCGCAATCGAAGCGCTCGACGATCACGGTTCGGACGCGCAAAAGGCGCTCTATCTGCCCAAACTGATCAGCGGCGAATGGTCGGGGACGATGAACCTGACCGAACCTCAGGCCGGATCGGATGTCGGCGCGCTGCGCACCACCGCCACGCCCATCACCGAAGGCCCTCACGTGGGCAAATTCCGCATCACCGGCACCAAGATCTACATCACGTTCGGCGAACATGACGCGGCGGACAACATCATCCATCTGGTGTTGGCGCGCACGCCCGGCTCTCCTGAGGGTTCGCGCGGCATATCGCTGTTCATCGTGCCCAAGTTCCACGTGGAACAGGATGGCTCCATCGGCGCGCGCAACGATGTGACGTGCGTATCGATCGAACACAAGCTCGGCATCCATGCCTCGCCCACTTGCGTCATGTCCTATGGCGATGCAGGCGAATGCATTGGCGAGATGGTGGGGCACGAAAACGGCGGCCTGCGCGCCATGTTCACGATGATGAACTCGGCGCGGATCAACGTCGGCTCGCAAGGCGTGCAGATTGCCGAGCGCGCATTGCAACAAGCCAGCGCTTATGCGCGGGATCGTGTGCAATCCGCCCGCGCCGGATCGGCCAGCAAGGCACCGGTGGCGATTATCGAACATCCCGACGTGCGACGCATGCTGATGCGGATGCGCGCCCTGACCGAAGGCTCTCGCGCACTGCTTTATTACACCGCCGGACAAGTGGATCGCGGCACGCTCGGTAATGAAGCGGCGCAAAAGCGCGCAGAGCTGCTCGTGCCCATGCTCAAGGCTTGGGGAACTGACATCGGCTGTGAAGTCGCCAGTCTTGGCATCCAGGTTCACGGCGGCATGGGCTTTGTTGAAGAAACCGGCGCGGCCCAGCATTACCGCGATGCGCGCATTGCACCGATCTATGAAGGCACCAACGGCATTCAGGCAGCAGACCTTGTCACGCGCAAACTGGGTTATGACAATGGCGGCGTGCTGCAAAGCCTGATGGCGCAAATCGCCACCGAGATGGAAGATGTGCCCGAAGTGGCGGCTCTGGCCAAAGACGCCGCTGCCATCGGCCAGTGGATGAGCGAAACCGCATCGCTTGATGACAAGCTTGCAGGCTCGGTCCCCTTCACCACAATGTGCGCAGTCGCGGTGGCCGGTTGGCAATTGGGCTGTCAGGCCCGCGCATCGGGGCTTCACGCCAAAACCGCCGTGACCAAATTCTTCAACCGTGTGATCGTCCCCGAAGCGCGCGGGCTCGGCTCATCGGCGATGGCTGGCGCAGCGCTACTTTATGATCTGGACAGCGAAGCGCTGGCAGGATGAACGAAGACCTGTTGAACCGCATTGCACAGGCGCTTGAACGGCTTGCGCCTGCGCCTGCGCCGCACACCGATTGGCTAACCTTCCCGGCCTATGTCTGGGACGGCAAGTCCGCGCGCGGGATTGACCGGCTGGATGCCCCTGCCCTCGATCTGATGCAAGGGATCGACAAACAGAAGACGGCGGTGGTTGAAAACGTCGCGCGTCTGTCACGCGGCGCTGCGGCGCATGACATGCTGCTGTGGGGATCGCGCGGCATGGGCAAATCGGCGCTGCTGCGCGCAGCAACACTGGCGGCGCAAACCGCCCTGCACGGTTCGATTGCACTGGTACAGGCAAGCCCTGACGCTTGTTTGGCGCAATTGTTCACGGAGCTGCGCGGGATAGACCGCAGCTTCCTCGTCTTCCTC
>JADYXV010000037.1 GCA_020853995.1 Novosphingobium sp. | reverse complement strand
GCCCGCGACAAACGCATTGATGTTGCGATCGTTGATGAGCAGCACCTGCACATTATTGGGGCTTAACCCCGCGGCCTTGATGATGGGAAGAGAAATTTCCCGCAGGAACGCTTCGGTTTCGGCATCGCGCAATATCTGTTGCGCGTGCGCGGGCTGGATCAGTAGCGCCACGCTGAGCCATAGGCAAAGTAGTCCATACGCGCCCTTCATCAGCGCGACGGAAGAAAAGAAACGGCGGATCATGCCACAAAAATAAGCCATGGCCGGTCTTGTGCCCACGCCATGCTGAACGGGGAATGACGCTGCGTGGGCGAATAACCGCCCACGCGCACGCCAGTACCCACGCATTGGTTCAGGCGCCGAAAGTGCGCTGCCACCAGCCGCGCCGAGGCTGGCCATCTTCCGAGGTTTCTTCATCCTCGGTAGAGGCCAGTGCTGAGGCTGGAGCCATCTCGTCAACCGGGCTTTTAATCGATTCTGCCGGCGCGGGAGAAGCGATACCGGCCTCGGTTTCGGCAGTCTCCGCTACCATGTCCGCCTTCTTGCGACGGGTGCGCTTGGGCTTGACAGCGGGGGCTTCTGGTTCTGCGGATGATGCGACGGGTTCGGCCTGCTCGACCGCCGCTTCTGTTTCTGTGGGCACGGCTTCCTCCGCCTTCGGCTTGCGGGCGCGTGGGCGCCGTGCCTTGGGCTTGGGCATCTCGTCTTCGGCCTGCGTTTCCACTTCCGGCTCGGGCGCAGGGTCGGTTACGCCTTCCTGCGGTGCCTCTGTGATAAGGGCGGGTTGTTCCTCATCGGCGACGACGTTCACCGAAGCCTCGTCGCCTCCTTCGCCACGGCGGCGACGGCCTCCCCGACGACCCCGGCGGCTACGACGGCGAACTTCGCCGGCCTCGTCATCGGGAGCAGAGGCGGTTTCACCTTCCGGTTCAGCGTCCTCGCCGGTGGTGTCGGCTGCTTCCTCAGCGGCATCGGCGGCATCGTCCTCCAGCGCCTGACGGGCATCGGCCTCCGCCTGCGTTTCGCCTTCCTGACGGCGGCCACTACGGCGACGACGGCGACGACGGCGACGGCGGCCTCCATCTTCACGTTCCTCGGCGCGCTCATCCCCTTCGGCGGCGCTTTCTTCCTCGTCCTCGACCTCATCCAGCGGAAGATCGGCATCGTCCTCTTCGAGGATTGGTGCATAGCTGATCATGACGGAGGGCTTCGGCCCGCTCGCCTCGACAGACATGCGCGCGCCTTCCACTTCGCCATCAGGCAGGATGACTATGGTCACACCATAGCGGTGCTCGATCTCGTCCAGCTCGCGCCGCTTGTTGTTAAGAACATAGAAGGCGGCTTCTTGGCTGGCGCGCAGCGTAATGATGGTGCCCCGGCCGCGTGCCGCTTCTTCCTCCAGCATTCTAAGCGCGGAAAGCCCGGCGGAGGATGCGGTGCGGACCAGCCCTGTGCCCTCGCAATGCGGACAGGCGCGCGTCGACGCCTCCAGCACGCCCGTGCGCAGACGCTGGCGGCTCATTTCCATCAGACCAAAGCCCGATATGCGGCCCACCTGAATGCGGGCGCGATCATCCTTCAGTGCGTCCTTCATCGCCTTCTCGACTTTGCGGACGTTGGAACCATGCTCCATGTCGATGAAGTCGATGACGACCAAGCCGGCCATATCACGCAGGCGGAGCTGGCGCGCGATTTCCCGCGCGGCCTCAAGGTTAGTATTGAGTGCGGTCTGCTCGATATTGTGTTCGCGGGTGGAGCGGCCGGAGTTGATGTCGATCGATACCAGTGCTTCCGTCGGATTGATGACCAGATAGCCGCCGGATTTGAGCTGCACCACAGGGTGATACATCGCGGCGAGTTGATCCTCCACGCCGTGCCGCTGAAACAGCGAGACGGGATCGGCATATTGCTTCACCTTGCGCGCGTGGCTCGGCATCAGCAGCTTCATGAAATCCTTGGCGGCGCGATAACCCTCGTCGCCCTCGATCACCACTTCTTCGATGTCGCGGTTATAAATATCGCGGATAGCGCGCTTGATGAGGTCGCTGTCATTATGGATCAACGCGGGGGCGGAGCTTTTCAACGTCTTTTCGCGGATTTCATCCCATAGCCGTGCGAGATAATCGAAATCGCGTTTGATTTCGGTGCGGGTGCGCTCCAGCCCCGCCGTGCGCACGATGCACCCCATGGTCGAGGGCAGATTCATGTCAGCGACAATGGATTTGAGGCGCTTGCGGTCTGCCGTATTGCTGATCTTGCGGGAAATGCCCCCACCGTGGCTGGTGTTGGGCATCAGCACGCAATAGCGGCCAGCGAGGCTGAGATAGGTGGTAAGTGCCGCACCCTTGTTGCCGCGTTCTTCCTTCACAACCTGGATCAGCAGCACCTGACGGCGCTTGATGACATCCTGGATCTTATAGTGACGACGTAGTGACATGCGCCTGCGGCGCAACTCGTCATTATGGTCCTCACCCTGCCCGCCCTTGCGACGGCGGGAAGATGGCGCGGCCCTTTCGCCCTCACCATCGCCTTCTTCCTCGCCTTCTTCGGCGGCGTGGTCCGCGTGGTCGTCGTCCCCTTCCGCTTCGTCAGCCTCAGCGGCGTAGTCGTCATCCCGATCGCGCAGCGCGGCCTCGTGCGCGGCATGCTCGGCCTCTTCCCGAAGCAGCGCTTCACGGTCCTCGCGCGGGATTTGGTAATAATCCGGATGAATTTCCGAAAAGGCCAGGAAGCCGTGGCGATTGCCGCCATAATCCACGAACGCAGCCTGTAACGAGGGTTCGACCCGCGTCACTTTTGCCAGATAGATATTGCCTTTGAGCTGTTTGTGCTCGGCGGATTCGAAGTCAAATTCCTCGATTCGGTTTCCCTTGACGACTGCGACACGGGTTTCTTCCCGGTGGCGCGCGTCGATCAGCATGCGCATATTCATTCAGGTAACTCCAGGCATGGGGCGGCCGTAGCAGAGCTGTGCGCCGGGCCATGCGATTGATGAGGGACGGGCCGCGCCGCTGCGCCGAAGGGGCGTGGCGGGAGCGTGCCCGGTTTAGGTCAAAAAGTTTGGGTAGGATTATGATATTCGTGTCTGCTGCAAGGGCATGGCCGGTCAATGCGCCGGAGTCCCAAAGGCCCAACCGCGCGCCAAGGCCAGCTTCGCGGCCCCGAACGGATTGGGAAAAATGCCTCATTGCAACGTCAACCTGTCTAATAACGGGCAGAGTCAGGGAACACCTTCCTCCGCCGTGTAAGCGCGCCTTGCGTCATGACTTTAACAAAGCCGACAGCAAAACACGCACCATGAGCTAGCACCACTGCACACGGGGAGCAACAGCCCCCGGATTTTTTGTTTGTAGTGCATGAGGATAGTCGGCCTAACATGGTAAATATTGTGTTAACGCGGCTGGACGGCAGGCATATTAGCGGTGAATAGAGGCGCATGAAGGCGTTTCTGCTGATGGCATCCGCGTTCCTTTTCGCAACAGGCGATGCGCAGCCCTCTGCGCAGGTGGGGTATGTGCGCCCGCCGAAACGGACACACAGCATCACCGTGCACGTCTCTCCACCGGCTAAAGGAAT
>JADYXV010000036.1 GCA_020853995.1 Novosphingobium sp. | reverse complement strand
CTTCCCGCAGAAGCTGCAGTACAGGGTGCTCTTGGCGTCGGTTCCGCTCAGTTTGGTCATGCTCACAGTCCATTGCCCGCAAGGCGCGGGGATTCGTTCGAGTGTAACCCGGACGTCACAATATTCAATCCTGCCTCATAGCATCAACGCCTTGCGCTGTGCTGAAGCGGCAGGGTTACCAAATCCTTGGCGGCTTAGGTAGGCGCTCCACCGGTTCCGCTGACATCATGTTCGCCTTCGGGACGGCTTTCAAAGACCCTGTCGATCAGGCCAAACTCGCGTGCTTCCTCCGCTTCAAGGAAATTGTCACGGTCCAGCGCCTTTTCGATCTCCTCAAGGCTGCGGCCGGTGTACTTGACATAAAGCTCGTTCATCCGCTGGCGCATCCGCAGGATTTCGCGGGCCTGGATTTCGATATCGCTGGCCATGCCGCGCGCCCCGCCCGAAGGCTGGTGGACCATGATCCGCGCATTGGGCAGCGCCACCCGCATTCCCGGCTCACCGGCGGCGAGCAGGAACGAACCCATTGAGCAAGCCTGACCGATGCAGACGGTCGAGACCTTGGGCTTGATGTACTGCATGGTGTCATGGATCGCGAGACCAGCGGTAACAACGCCGCCGGGCGAGTTGATATACATCGAGATATCCTTGCTCGGATTCTCGCTTTCCAGGAACAGCAGCTGGGCAACGATCACCGTCGCCATGTGGTCTTCGACTTCGCCGGTCACAAAGATGATCCGTTCGCGCAGCAGCCGCGAATAGATATCAAAGCTGCGCTCACCGCGGCTCGATTGTTCGACCACAACCGGGATCAGCGCGCCGGTGATGGGGTCTTGCGTGAACTTTCCTTGCGCGCCGCGCGCACCATACAGGTCGATCATGGGAATCCTCTTTGCTGGAAGCGCCTATGTCGGCTCTGACGCTGCGATGTTCAAGGGCGTTAACCCATCATCCTTGCGTCAATGAACTCGGTATCCGCATTTCGCTTCGGTGGCCCGGCGTGGGCCGATGTTCGATTTGACGGGCCAGATGACTTTGGGAGAGCGCCGGTCAGTAGTAGAGCGCCTGCCCGTCAAAGAGCCTCAAAACCTTGCATTTCACTCGGTCACGGGCGCATTTTTCGAGCAATCCTTGCTTGGCCTCAGCTTTGGTCCTGCCTGTTCGAGCCCTCAACTGCCCCATTGGCATCGATCCCGATGGCGATCACTCCATTCGTGATCGAGGTCGCAACCTGGCAATTTGCGAGGCCTTTTGCTTGGCACTTTGAAAGCGCAGCCTCCCGGGCCATCTGCTCGTCGAGGTACTGTTCAACCCCAACATAATCGTCCCCCTTCGGACCATCCCCCCAAGCCAGTGCTGCCGCAGAATCGGGCCATTCCTTCGGTTGTGATGGAGGGTTTTGCGACGGAGCGTGTGGCAAGCTCATGCAATAGGGAGTTCCATCGCCATGATCCGGCCCAGACCCTTGGCGGCACTGGGCCTGCGCCTGCGTCGGCAAAAGGCTGGCAGTTGCCACGAGCGCAGCCGCAAGGACCATCAAGGGGCGAAGTCGACCGGGCCATACTATTGAAATCATTATTTGATCTCAATTCGCTCGGTCGACGGAACGCGGCTATCAACCACTTTGATAATTCGGCATGTCACTTTGGCTTCCGCACATTTTTGTGTGGCAGCTGTTGCTGGATCAATATCGCGCTCAAAGTAGGACACGCGGATACTGCCCTTGTCGTCAAAATAGATCGCGACCCGGCTATTGAACGAATTGTTGCCGATCTCGCATTCCTGCTTGCTGTCTTTGGCACAGACGGAGAGCGCAGCGCGCTTGGCCTCAGCCTCACTCTTGGCACCGGTTACCGACCAGACCATCATGCTCCAAGGTTCGGTTCTACCCTTGGTCCACGCCTGCGCGCTGTAATAGTCCTTGCCTTGGGCGAACGGATCAAATCGAAACGCTGCATCCTCCGACAGGGTAATCGTGGTGGCGATCCGGCACTTTCCTTTGGCACTTTTGCATACGGCCATGGCCCGCCTTTTGGCAATCTCGACGGTAGGGCCCGGTTCTGCCAGAATGCTCGCACCATTTCGTTCGGCGATCGCGACGAAGACATCGGACGCGACCAGCACTGCAACGCATGGCACCCCAATTTCCTTCTGGCACCTTGCCAGCACTTCTGCTCTGGCCTTGTCGGCTGTTGGGCGGCCAGCAACCACCCAGACATCACCCGTCCACGGCTTGCTGCCAAGTTTGCTGTCATCGACCCACGCAATCGCGCCATAGCTTCGGCGCGGATTTCCGGAGGGTGGGAATAGGTCAGTCTTTTCACGGATTGAACCGCCAACTGGCGCTGATCCTGGCGATGCAGTCAACCAGTTGATAACGACGCACTCGTCATTCTTGCTGCGGCAGAAGCGTTTCGCTTCCTTTTCGGCATCACCGCGTTTGGCCCGGCTCACTGCATAAAGTTCGCCGGTGACACCGCGAGCGATGACCAGGCTGCCGTTCACGTTGCTGTCTGCCAGCGTGCAGCCCCCACCCATCGCCTGATTACACGCTGACAGCGCAGCCTGAGCGGCACGATTTTCGTTCAGATAGCCTGCGACGATCCATGCATCGTTCGATTCTGGGTGCCATGCTGCCGCGTAGTAGTTGTCAATAGCTCGCCTCTGGACGGGCGGCGGGGCGGATCGACCGGGACCGTCACTGACGCAGACCGGCACTGCCGCGACGCCATTGCCGCCCGGAGTCATCCCGACCTGGCGTTCACCTGGACCAGGTCCGCTTGGGCAGACAAACGTTCCCTGCGCCGCTGCAGGTTCGGCGGACAGGATAGCCAGCACCGATCCAGCCCCGAACAAAGCCAGCGCCCACACTCCGGCCCAACATGGCTTCGTGTTCATGGTCAGCCCCCTTATCAACCTCTCAGTCCCGTGCGGACGCTCTTTGACCGCGACGGAATCTGAGCCAGTCTTCAATACACAAGAAAAAAGGGACCAACCTTGTCGACGAGGAACCGGTACTTCGTGCGCAGGGCTTAGCCCTTTGCCGCCGCCAGCACTGCGCCAACCTTGTCGCTGATCTGCTGGACGGAGAACGGCTTGGGCAGGAATTCGACACTGTCGATGTCGATTTCCTTGCGCAGTTGCTCCTCGGCATAGCCCGACATGAACAGCACTGGCAGATCAGGGCGCAGCTTGCGGACCTCTCGGACCATGCTGGGGCCGTCCATTGCAGGCATGACAACGTCAGAGACAATCATGTCAAACTCCGCCCCGCTGGCCACGATTTCCAGCCCTTCATCGCCGTCGCTGGCCGTAGTCACTGTATAGCCAGCGCGGGTCAGCGCACGCTCGGCAACGGCGCGAACCATGTCTTCATCCTCAACCAGCAACACCCGCCCCCCGCCAGACCATTGCTGAACCGGCGCCTCGATCGGCGCGGCCAGTTCAGCCACCGGCGCATTGGGATCGGCGTGATGCACCGGCAAATAGACAGTAAAGGTTGTGCCGCGGCCCAGTTCACTATCGGCAAAGATGAACCCGCCTGATTGCTTGACGATGCCGTAAACGGTCGAAAGACCCAGCCCAGTCCCTTTGCCAAGGTCTTTGGTGGTGAAAAAGGGTTCAAAAATCTTGCCAAGGTGGTCGGGCGCGATTCCGCTGCCGGTATCCTGCACAACCAAGGCGGTATAATCGGCCAAGGGCATGATCCCGCCCGGCATCCGGGCCACTTCGGCGGCAGAGATTTTCTTGGTCGCAAGCGTCAGCTTGCCGCCGCTCTCACTCTTGGCCAGCATCGCGTCGCGGGCATTTACGGCAAGATTGACGATAACCTGTTCCAGTTGGGTAGGATCGGCGCGGACCGGCCCCAGATCGCGGTCATGGGTGACAGTCAGCTGGATCTTCTCGCCAATAAGCCGCTTGAGCAAGTGCGATACGTCAGACAGCACATCCGGTAATTGCAGCACTTCGGGGCGCAAGGTCTGCTGGCGGCTGAAGGCCAGCAACTGCCGGGTCAGGCTCGCCGCGCGGTTGGAGTTTGCG
>JADYXV010000035.1 GCA_020853995.1 Novosphingobium sp. | reverse complement strand
CGCCATCGCCGCCACCAGCACCACGCTGACGGCCATCGCCATACGCGCCAGCTTCTTGCCGCGATGCTGGCGCTTTATATCGGCCGAACGCTGGCCAATGCTGCGCCGCCCGCCTGCTTGCTGGCGAACGAGCGTGGATTTGGCTTCGGCAAGGATGCGCTGGCTGTCTTGCGCGGGACTATTGGCCATCAGCGCCTCAAACTTCCAGGCTCAATAAGGGTGAGCTGTCCGGCCCCGCCAGCTTTGATTGCGCTGCGCCTTCTGCCCGCGCGATATATCCCTTGGATTTCTCCACCTCGCCCGACAGCGTGGTGACGGTCTGCTTCATGGAATCGAGCGCCTTCAGCTTGAACGTGTCGATCGTGTCCATCGTGTCATAAATGTTCTGGAATGCGCGTTGCAGCGTTTCCAGCGGGATCGTGCTGGCGGCGGCCAGTTCGTGAATCTTGCCGGTCTGCTCGCGCAGCAGTTTGCCGGTGGAGTCGATCATGTTCGCGGTGGTGGTGTTCAGCGCGGTGATCTGTTGCAGCACCAGCCGCTGGTTGGTCATCGCCTGCGCCACGGTAACCGCCGTACGCAATGCCGCAACGGTCGTCGTGCTGGCGCGGTCCACGCCCTTCACCAGTTCCACGTTGTTCTTCTTGACCAGATCAAGCGCGAGATAGCCCTGCACCGTCACAGCCATTTGAGTCAGCAAATCCTGCGTGCGCTGGCGGGTATAGAACAGCGCAGATTCGCGGATAGCCTTGGCCTTGGCAGGATCAGTATGGTCAAGGTCTTCGGCAGCGCCTTCAAGCTTGGCGTCCAGTGTTTTGGAAATGTGGATCATCTGTTCCAGATTGCCCATCGCCTCCCACAGCTTCGTGCGTTCAACATCGATGGCGGCATTGTCCATCAGCAATTCGTCCTTGCCCGATGCCAGCCGGTCAAGGATCGCCTTGATGTGGCCCTGCGCCGAGACATAACCATCGAAATACTTCTTCAGGCTGTTGCCGAACGGGATGATGCCAAGGATCTTGCGGCCCGATGAAAGCTTGCCCTGCTTGCCGGGGTCAAGCTCTTCCACCGTGCGGCGCAACGCAGCCAGATCAGACCCCACGCCGCTGTCCTTGTCCATCGCACGGATAGGCCGATCCAGAAACCGGTTGGCCATGCCCGCCGCCTGGGCAATTTCCTTGCGGCCCATGTTGGTCAGCTGGTCAACCTTCTTGCCGAACTCGGGGCTCTGCGTGTCTTGCGCGATAAGGTCGGCCACAAAGGCATCAACCTTGGCTTCCAGCTTTGAACGGTTCTCATCGGAAACCGGCACCAGTCCGGCTGCCTGAACCGGCGCGACTACCGGCACGGGATCGGTCTGGGTAAGTGTCAACGGGCTGATCGTCGCGGTCTCGGTCGAAGGTGTGGCCATCGCAATCGTGCTTTCGAAAAATAGTCAGCCATCAACATGGGATTTCAACGCCCGCCGTGCAAGCTGTATTATAGCTGCAACACAGCAATGCGCGAACGGCCATATCGACAGACAGCTTACCCCGTTCCACAGGCGGCCTCATGGAAAACGGATTGCGATGCGCAGTATTCGGGGCGAGCAGCGGCATTGGCGCTGCATTGGTAAGCCAGCTTGCGGCCCGCAGCGACGTGGCAGAGGTTCACGCTCTTGCCCGAAAGCCGCTGCAAACTGGTGCAAAAGTGCACGCACACACTTTCGATCTGGCAGATGAGGCCACAATCGCTGCCGCATGCGCCACCATCGGCGGCCCGCTTGATCTGGTGATCGTGGCCACAGGCCGTCTGGTCCGCGACAATGGCGATGGCCCGGAAAAATCGTGGCGCGCGCTCAACGCCGATGCGATGGCCGAAATGTTTGCGATCAATGCGATTGGTCCCGCACTCATAGGCAAACACTGCGCCCCGCTGTTGCGGAAGGGCGGAAAACCGGTGTTTGCCGCAATCTCGGCCAAGGTCGGTTCGATTGCCGACAATCGTCTGGGCGGCTGGCATTCCTATCGCGCATCCAAAGCGGCGCTGAACATGATGGTGCGCAATTTCGCAATCGAACTGGGCCGGTCCAACCCTGCGGCGATCGCCGTCACCCTGCACCCCGGCACGGTCGATACCCCGCTATCACGCCCGTTCCAGCGCAATGTCCCCACTGAAAAGCTGTTCACCGCCGAACAATCCGCCACCTACCTGCTCGGCGTGATTGATGGCCTTTTGCCTGCCGACACCGGCACGCTGAAATCATGGGACAGATCTACGCTTCCGTTCTAAGGCTTTGGCTCTGTATGCAGCCATGCGGCCTGACGCGGTGCGCGGCGGGTTCTGCTCCATTCCTCCAGCATCTGCGGGGCCAGCGCCTTTAACTCGGCATGTTGTGCAGGCGTGCCGATGTTGCACGCCAGTTCCAGCCGGTGTCCGTTCGGATCGAAGAAATAGATCGAGCGGAAAATGCCGTGGTAAGTCGGCCCCAGCACGTCGATGCCTTGTGCCTCGATATGCGCCTTGGCTGCCATCAGTGCTGCTTCATCCGCCACTTCAAACGCCAGATGCTGCACCCAGGCGGGCGTTGCCGGATCGCGCCCCATTTCAGGCTGGTTCGGCAATTCGAAGAACGCCAGTACGTTACCGCCACCCGCATCCAGAAACACGTGCATGTAAGGATCGTCTTCACCGGTCGAAGGCACCTTGTCCTCGGCAAAGGCGGTGACATATTCCATGCCGAGCACGCGCGCATACCATTCGACCGTCTGCGCAGCGTCCCGGCAGCGATAGGCCACATGATGAATGCGCGACAGTTTGGGGGCTGTGGTCATTGCGCGTCCTCAACCTGCAAGACGCCGCGCCGCATCTGGTCGCGCTCCATTGATTTGAACAGGGCCGTGAAGTTGCCGTTGCCAAAGCCTTCGTCGCGCTTCCTCTGGATGAATTCGAAAAACACCGGCCCGACCATCGCTTCGGAGAAGATCTGCAACAGCAAGCGCGGATCGCCATCCTCGGTCGATCCATCCAGCAAAATCCCGCGCCGCTGCAGTTCTGCCACCGGTTCGCCATGCCCCGGCAACCGCTCCTCCAGCATTTCGTAATAGGTATCGGGCGGCGGTGACATGAACGGTGTGCCCAGCGCCTTCAACCGGTCCCAGCAGCCCGGAAGATCGTCACATGCAAAGGCGATATGCTGGATACCCTCGCCATTGTAAGCCCGCAGAAATTCATCGATCTGCCCGCCACCTGCCCCTTTACCGGAACTTGCGCCTTCTTCGTTCAACGGAATGCGGATCAGGCCATCGGGGGCGGTCATCGCTCGGCTGGTCAGGCCGGTATATTCGCCCTTGATGTCAAAAAAGCGGATCTCCTTGAAGTCGAAAATGCGTTCATAAAACGCCGCCCAGTGCGCCATCCGCCCGCCATAGACATTGTGCGTCAGGTGATCGATCGTGTGGAAACCGGCCCCTGTCGGATTGCGGTCAACCCCGGGCAAGAACCGGAAATCAATGTCATAGATCGAGATGTCCTCGTTGTAGCGGTCAACCAGATAAATGATTGCACCGCCAATTCCGCGGATCGCGGGCAAGCGCAATTGCATCGGCCCTGTTTCGACATGGACCGGCTCAGCCCCGCGCTCTATCGCCACGGCATAGGCCTTGGCGGCGTCTTTCACCCGCCACCCCATACCGCAAGCAGACGCGCCATGTTCCGCCGCAAAATAGGCCGCCGGACTGCGCGGTTCATAATTGGCGATCAGATTGATCCCGCCTTGCCGCCACAAATGCACAGCCTTGGTCCGATGATCAGCGACATGCGCAAAGCCCATCGCCGCAAACACCGGCTCAAGCAGGCCCGTTTCGGGCGCGGTGAACTCGATGAATTCAAAGCCATCAAGGCCCAGCGGGTTGGGCAGGCCGGTAACCGGCGAGATATCCATCGGCAGCGTTCCTCCATTTCGTTTCACTTGATACCACTTTTGAAAACGAATGTCAGGTGGATTATTGAATCGGAGCACGTTGCAATGTCTTCAGCCGGATGTTTTCCGGCGATCAGGAGCAGGCATGCGCAAATGCAGGCCCAAGGCGACGAACGCCGCGCGTATTGCGATATGGTGCGGGAAGGAAAGTGGTGGACCCGTCGGGACTCGAACCCGAGACCTACAGATTAAAAGTCCGTTGCTCTACCAACTGAGCTACGGGTCCACTCCGCCGTGATTCACTTTATGAACCGTGGCGTGGCGCGTCACCTAGGGGGGGATGCGCGGCGGGTCAAGCGGGT
>JADYXV010000034.1 GCA_020853995.1 Novosphingobium sp. | reverse complement strand
CGGCTGGTCATCACGATGGGCACGCCGTTTTCGGGTGACCGCCGCGCCAACAATGCCTGGCGGGCTTATCAACTGATCGCGGGCCACTCGGTGGACGAACCGCCAATCGGGCGCGAGATGGCGGTCAAGCCACCGGTGCCGACCGTGGCGCTGTGGAGCGCGCGCGATGGCATCGTTTCGCCACGTTCTGCTTGCGGGCGCAAGGATGAGCGTGATCTGGCTGTGCCAATGCGCTGTACGCACTTGGGCTTTGCCGCACATCCCGATGTGGCAGCAATGGTCAATCGGCTGATCGACGCATACTGAACTGGCATCGCCAGACCATCGTTACAATTTGACGCCAAATTTATTTCGCAAGTGCAACATGCATGCGCTTGGCAAATCCGATTCGTTGTGCAAGCTTGGGCACCAGACGGGATGTGCCTATGAAAAAAATCTTGCCCGCGTCATATGACGAGATGCTCGATGCCGATGGATCGGTGCGCTCTGCATATGCCGGTTACTGCCAATGGCATGATGAACAACCAGCCGACTTGTTGCGGCGCAAAGGCAGTGAGGCCGAGGCCTTCTTCCGCCGCACCGGAATTACCTTTAATGTATACGGGAACGAGGACGCCGAGGAACGGCTGATCCCGTTCGATATGGTCCCCCGGATCATCACCGCACAGCAATGGCGCAAATTGTCGCGCGGGATTGAACAGCGGGTGCGCGCGCTCAACGCCTTTTTGCATGATCTGTATCACCGGCAGGAAATTGTCCGTTCGGGCCGCCTGCCTGCGCGCTTGCTGAAAAACAACGTGGCGTTCCTGCCGGAAATGGTCGGCTTCACGCCGCCGGGCGGAGTTTACACGCATATTGTCGGGATCGACCTTGTCCGCACGGGCGAGGATGATTTCATGGTGCTGGAAGACAATGCCCGCACCCCGTCCGGTGTCTCCTATATGCTGGAGAACCGCGAGACGATGATGGCGATGTTCCCGGAATTGTTCACGCGGGTGCGTGTGCGCGAGGTGTCTGATTATCCGCGCCGCTTGGCCCGCAGTCTTGCGGCATGTGCGCCGCCTGCGTGTGATCGCAAAAAGCCGCTGGTCGCGGTGCTGACGCCGGGGATTTATAATTCGGCCTATTTCGAGCATGCGTTTCTGGCCGACCAGATGGGCGCAGAACTGGTTGAAGGCAGCGATTTGCGGGTGGAGAACGGCCGCATCGCGATGCGCACCACGCGCGGGTATGAGCCGATTGACGTCCTGTACCGCCGGGTTGACGATGAATATCTTGATCCGCTGACGTTCAACCCGAACAGCGTGCTGGGTGTCACGGGGATAATGGACGTTTACCGGGCGGGCGGGATTACCATCGCCAATGCGCCCGGAACGGGAATTGCCGATGACAAGGCAATCTATTCGTTCATGCCCGAAATCGTCGAGTTCTATACCGGTGAAAAGCCGATCTTGCAGAACGTGCCGACATGGCGCTGTTCCGAACCCGAAGCGTTGAAGTATGTGCTGGATAACCTGTCCGAGCTGGTGGTGAAGGAAGTCCACGGATCGGGCGGCTATGGCATGCTGATCGGGCCGACATCGTCCAAGCGGGAACTGGTGGCGTTCGAGGCAAAGCTGCGGGCGCGGCCCGAGAATTACATTGCGCAGCCAACGCTGGCGCTTTCCACCGTGCCGATCCTGACCAAGGCGGGGCTTGCGCCGCGCCATGTGGATTTGCGGCCGTTCGTGCTGGTCAGCCCCAATGGCATCGACATTACGCCGGGCGGGTTGACGCGGGTCGCGCTGAAAAAGGGATCGCTGGTGGTAAACTCGTCGCAAGGCGGTGGCACCAAGGACAGCTGGGTACTGGACGACTGATGTTAGGCAGATCGGCAAACGGCATCTTCTGGTTGTTCCGCTATCTTGAGCGGGCGGAAAACATCTCGCGTCTGATCGAGGCGGGCTTCCGCATGGCTTTGACGCGTTCTGCGTCTGACGCGACGGACGAATGGCGCTCGCTCATCGTTACGCTGGGTTTGCGGCAGGCGTTCGAGGCGCGGCATGGCACGGAGTATACCGGCCCCCACGTGTTCAACTTCATCCTGCGCGACAAGGATAACCCCGGCAGCATTCTTGCGATTACCGAAGGTGCGCGGACCAATGCGCGCATGGTGCGCGGCGGGATTACGCGCGAGGTGTGGGAATCCGTCAACGACGGCTGGATGCAATTGCGCGATGCGCTGGCTCGGCCTGTCACCGAAACGCGGCTGGGCGCGGTGCTCGATCTGGTGCGCCGCCAGTCAACGCAAGTGCGCGGGGCGATGGAAGGCACCATGCTGCGCAACGAGATTTACAACTTTGCACGGATGGGAAGCTTCATCGAGCGGGCTGATAATACCGCGCGTATTCTTGACGTGAAGTATTACGTGCTGCTGCCGTCGGTGTCCTATGTCGGATCAAGCCTTGATAATGTGCAGTGGGAAAACGTGCTGCGATCAGTGGCAGGTGAGCGCGCCTATCGCTGGTTGAATGCCGGACGAATGGACCCGCGCGGGATCGCCGAGTTCCTGATTCTGGATGAGCGTTTTCCGCGCAGTCTGGCGTTTTGCTATTCAAAGCTAAGGTCAAACCTTGCGAGCCTTGCGCGGGAATATGGCAATGAAATGCACAGCCATGAAATCTTGCGCGATGCCGATTGCCAATTTCACACCGCGACGATCGAGGGCATTTTCGAACAAGGCTTGCACGAATTTATCGGCAAGTTCATCCGCGCCAATACTGCTCTAGCGCTGCAAATTCAGCGCGATTACCGCTTTACAGAATAAGGCCGCCAATGCGCATCGCCGTCGATCATACCACGCATTACGTGTTTTCCGGGCCCGTCAGTCGCGGGCTTCAGCGCTTGCGCCTGATGCCCAAAACCTCGTCCGGGCAGCGCGTGATCGACTGGAAAATGACCTTTGAAGGCGCGCAGCTTCAGGTGGAATACGAAGATCCCAATTGCAATCACGTCTCGCTGATCTCGTTCAATCCGGGCGCGAGTGAAGTGACGATCCGCTGCGAAGGCTTGATCGATACCAACGATGAATCAGGCATCATCGGCCGCCATTCCGGCTTCATGCCGATGTGGCAGTTTCTTGAGCAGACCGATCTGACCCGCACCGGACCGAGGGCGCGCAGCCTGCTGACGGGGTTGCCGTCCGAGGCCAATACGCTGACATCGCTGCACAACCTTTCGGCTTTGATCCGCGATCGGGTGGAATATGCCGCAGGACACACCGATTCTGCCACGACGGCAGAGGGCGTTCTGGCCGCAGGGCGGGGGGTGTGTCAGGACCACGCGCATGTCTTTATCGGCGCAGCGCGGGCGCTCGGCATTCCGGCGCGCTATGTCAGCGGTTATCTGATGATGGACGACCGGATTGAGCAGGATGCCGGCCATGCCTGGGCCGAAGCGCATGTCGAAGGGCTGGGCTGGGTGGGCTTCGATATTTCCAATGGCATCAGCCCTGATGCGCGTTATGTCCGAGTGGCGACCGGACGCGATTACAAGGATGCAGCCCCCATCACCGGCATACGATATGGCGCGCGGGACGAGGCCATGCACGTAAAACTTGCAGTGGAACAACACCACGTCCAGCAATAAATCTGCTATACCAATTTTACGCCGGATTCGGCCAAAAGCTGTAAACAGCACCACGGACAGGGAAAATCGGGGCAAGGCAATGACGTACTGCGTGGGAATGGTGCTCGACAAGGGACTCGTCCTGATGAGCGATACCCGCACCAATTCGGGCGTCGATAACATTTCGGTGTTCCGCAAGATGTTTCACTGGTCAGTGCCAAGTGAGCGGCAGATTACGTTGATGACCGCTGGCAACCTTGCGACGACCCAGGCCGTGATCTCCCAGCTTGAAGAGCGTAACAAGGCGCCTAGTGACCGTCGCCCGTCGATCCTGGATGCGCCGACTATGTTCCAGGTTGCAACGCAAGTTGGCGGACTGCTGCGCAGCGTGATCGAGGGGCGGCAGGAAGGCGGGATGGAATCCGAAGGACCGCGCTTTACCGCGTCGATGATCGTGGCCGGCCAGATCAAGGATATGGAGCCGCGCCTGTTCATGGTCTACCCGGAAGGCAATTTCATCGAGGCCAGCTTTGACACGCCGTTTTTCCAGATAGGCGAAACCAAGTACGGTCGTCCGATTTTGCTGCGTGGCTATGACCGGACAATGAGCTTTGAAGATGCGGTGAAGCTGCTGATGGTTTCGTTCGATTCAACGTTGGCGGCAAACCTTTCAGTCGGTCTGCCATTTGACCTTATGGTTATCGAGCGTGACCGTTTCGAGCCACTGCACCATCGGCGGATCATGGCCAACGATCGCTACTTCAAGGCAATCTCTTCAAGTTGGAGCGAAGCCTTGCGGCAGGCATTCCATTCCCTGCCCGAATACAGCTTCACGCAGGATGGTGAAGACGCCAACGAAACCTGAAGCGGCGTTTCCAGTTTTCCGGCAGGATTGGCTGGTCATGTTTGGTTAACACCGGGTTGCCAAACATTACTGTTTTGCCATGTGCTTAGATGATTTTTACGGCCGTTCACCTCGGGTCGCGAAAAACGCATAAGGGAATGATCCGTTCCCGAAGCGTTACTCCTAAGCAAAATCCTGTACGTTTGTCTGAATCAGCCAGATAATCGGTTCATTCCGAAACTAACCTTTGTGGCTTTATGTTGCAGACAAGTGGCTTAGTCTGCACATGGCTGAACGCGTAACACTTCACATCCTCGATGGTGACACCGCCCGCAGGGCCCAGTTGGCACGCCTGGCGTTCGCCGCTGGGCATCATGCCGAGATTTATGCAAACGCCGAAGAGCTTTTGGCGCATGCGCCATCTGGCGGTCTGGTGCTTGCACAGGACGATCCTATAGGTGAGGGTATTCCCAACCTTATCGCCGCCATGATGCGTGCCGGCCATTGGCTGCCGGTCATTGCGATTGCCGAAACGCCTGAAACTTCCGCAGTCGTCCGTGCGATCAAGGCCGGGGCGCTGGATTATCTGGCAATGCCATCGCAAATCGCTCCGCTGAACGAAGCCGTAGCACAGGCCGCGCGCGAAGCTGATTCGTTCCGCGCGCAACGTGCCCGTGCCGCCGAAGCCCGTCAGCGCATTTCACGGCTGAGTTCGCGCGAGCGCGAAGTGCTTGATCGCCTTGCCGAAGGTTTCAGCAACAAGGCCATTGCACGCGAACTCGATATCAGCCCGCGCACTGTCGAAATTCATCGCATGAAGATGATGGGCAAGCTTGGCGCACGCCATGCCGCCGAAGCCGTCCGTTTGCGGATCGAGGCGACCGGTTTGGATGACATTGCCGCTTAGTTTACGCGCCCGGTCAGCTTGATTGGAAAAAGGCGGGCTTCAAACCCCGCCTTTTTCATGTCCGGTCAGCGGCAAAGCGGTCTCATCGCGCTGGTTTCAAGGTGCAGGTGGTCGCGGTGTGCGGCGTTATATTCAGGTGACAATACCGTGCCGAAGCGTTTGCAGGCGCTATCACGGATAGTGCGTAAAAATGCACGGACTTGGGGCGAACTGGAATTCCAATCATTCAGGACGCTGATGCGTCGCCCGTCGGCAAGGCGGAAGGCTGCAATATCAACAGCATTGGCCGTTGCGTGGGCTGAAAGCCTGCCAGTGCCCGCCACATTGCGGCACGAATAGCTGCCCATCGTCTCGATCCGGGCGAGCGGGCTGCCAAGGATCTGGCGCGCGGCACGGTCTACCCCGAAGCGAGCCCAATTCTGCATTGCATTGGCCAGAGGACAAGATACCGGACCCAGGTTGGTCACATCAAGCCGCCCGGCATCTCCGGCAAGCCAGCCAAGCTTTACGGTGCCCAGGGTTGCACAGCCTGCCCCGAAAAACCGGTCTTCCAGGGGCGTGAAGTTGACCTTTGCTGCGCCAAGATTGGCAAGGCATGCGCGGACTTGCGGCGTCTGGCTGATCGAGGCACCGGTATTGCGTGCGGGAGGGCGCTGCGCGCTGTCTGGCGAACCGGCACAGCCTGTGACCACTACGGCCAAAACGAACGCGCTGAAAACCCTCATGTCCATCGGCAAAGCGTGGCACAACATGGTTAGCGCTGCGTTAACAACGCGTTAGACCGTGCACGAGAAGGGATGATTTCAAGCGGTGGTGGGCGCTGACGGGCTCGAACCGCCGACCCTCTCGGTGTAAACGAGATGCTCTACCAACTGAGCTAAGCGCCCGCTCTCGCGGAAGTGGCGCTATTGCTGCATTTTTCGCGTTCGTCAATGCCTGATTAGCGGAATGGTGAGGCAGCTTGGGGCGTCCATTTGTATCCAGAGTCCCGAAATAGTCCCGAAGCAGATTTGATCCTGGAAGTGCGCCGTCGAAAAGCAATCCTGTTATCGAGTTTCTCAAGCTGCAGCTGGCAATGGCGGCTCGGCCTTTTCGCCGGGATCCGTGCTCAACCCTGCGGTGATGCTGCTGAATTGCGACACAGTCTGAGGAAGCGGAGGAGCTTCGTTGTTCATGGCGTTCCCGCTTCTCTGTTGCGCGCCCCAACGCACCTTGATGCCGTGAAGTGCCGAAGCGACCGCGTGGACCACGACGACATAGAGTAGCTGACGATACCCGAAGCGCATCGCCAGCATGCGCAGCAGTGGCAGGCGACCTTCGCGGCCATCAATGCGATATGCCAAAGCACCACAAGCGCATTCGACCGAGGAAAAGACCAACCAGAACGCGACCATCAGCGTTAGATCATGGGCCATGACACCCCACCCGTGGTTGATTGTTCGCAGTCCGGCATCGACCAGACCTACGATCAAAGCCAGATCGATTATCGGCGAAAGCAGTCCCAGGACAATCTGGAACAGCCACGCTTGAGGGAGTCCGAACCAGGCAAGTCCGCGAGGCTGGCCCCGGCCGATGATCGAGGCGTGCTTCCAGAGGCATTGCAGTGTGCCAAATGCCCAGCGATAGCGTTGGCGGAACAGCGCACGCACAGTCTCGGGCGCTTCGGTCCAGGCGATCGCATCGTTCTCGCAGGCCACGCGCCAGCCCGCTCGCTGCACAGCGATGGTGAGGTCCTGATCCTCGGCAAGCGTATCGGACGGATAGCCACCGACTTCATCCAGTGCTGCCCTGCGCCATGCTCCGACCGCACCGGGAACAACGGTGACGGCGCCCAGCGCTTCAAGCGCACGCCGCTCCAGATTTTGTGCGGTGATATATTCGATGGATTGCCATTTGGTGAGCCAGTTCACCCGGTTACCGATCTTCGCGTTGCCGGCAACCGCTCCGATAGTGGGGTCTGCAAACCATTGGGCAAGCTTGGCAATAGTGTCCGGCTCGAAGCGGGTATCGGCATCGAGCGCAACGATCACATCGCCCTTGGCAATGGCCAACCCCTGATTGAGCGCACGCGCTTTGCCGCCGTTCTCAAGCGTGAGCAGGCGCACACGCGGATCGTGGCCAAACGCCTCACGGACAATTGCGCTGGTGCGGTCGGCCGAGCCATCATCGATAACGATAATCTCGACGCGCATCCCTTGTGTGGCCAAAGCCCGGCGTACCGAGGCCTCGATCACGCGCTCTTCGTTAAATGCGGGAATAAGTACCGAAACGAACCGGGGCACGAGGTGCGCAGGCGCTGCCACACGGTGCTGCCCTTGCGCGATACGGCGGGTCTGCCATGCCGCCAGAGCTGAAAGCAGCAGAACGCGCATCATGCCGAGTGAAATTGCGGTGACGAAAAGCCAGGTGATCGCCTTGCGCCCGACGCGCAACACCTCAAAGAACAGGCCCTGGACGCCTGTCTGTGTCTGGCTACCGCTAGCAAGCGCAGGCATAGCCTCTTCGCGGGTAAGTCCGGCAAGCGTTGAGACGGGCACGAATTGATAGCCACGCGCGCGCAGTTCGCGGATGATGACCGGCAATGCGGCCACCGTTGCGCTGCGATCACCGCCGGAATCGTGGAGCAGAACGATCCGGCGCGCATTGCTAGAAGTGCCGGCCTCGACCTGCGCAATCGTGCGTGCAGCAATTGTGGCAGCATCTGCGGTCTCCCAGTCGAGCGGGTCGACATTAAGCCCGACAGTCAGGTAGCCCAGTTGCGCCGCAATTTGGGCAACGCGCAGTTCAGCCGCCGTATCGGGGTCAGCGTCACCCAGATAGGGCGCACGAAACAGGTGCATCGAGCGGCCGGTGTAACTCTCGATCAAACGCTGGGTGGCATTGATTTCCATTTCAACCGCAGCATCGGAAAGCCGATTGAGATCAGCATGCGTAGTCGAGTGATTGGCCAGTTCGGAACCCTGCTCCACGATCCGCTTTACCAACGCGGGTTGATCGAGCACGTTCGTGCCGGTCACGAAAAACGTTGCGGGCACGCGATGGCTTTCGAGCACGTCAAGAATCTGGGGTGTCCAGCGTGCGTCAGGGCCGTCGTCAAAGCTCAACGCGACCTGACGCGGTGCGTTGCCACGGCGTTCGACGATGTGCCCGTGCGACAGATTGTCATAGCTGGCCGTGCGGATGAGGCCGCCAGCACCGATGTTGATCGTGCGCGAACCGCCCTCGGCCGGGGTGCCCATACGCAGGACTTCGCCTGTGCCGTGCAACTCGACTCCCTGTCCGACAGGCAAGTGTTTCAGCGCGGTGACCGGAGCCGGGGCATCTGCCTGAAAAGCCGAGAGTACAGGCCAGAATCCGGGATCCTCGCTGCCGAGGCGCCATAATGCAATGCCTGCCGGACGCACCTGACGCAGCACGAGAAGCTGGTTCCACGCACTCAGCGCATCGAGCATCCAGACTTCGTGCCGGACGCCCGCCTGAACATAGGCAAAGCCGGTGTTGCCACTGGCAGGGTCGAAAAGCGGCAAGGTTTTGGCCTGTGCAGCACGCGCCCAAGCCTGTTCAACAGTAATGGAATCGGCCAGAGGCTGCCCCTTGGACCAATCAAACGCATAATTGCCTACCGCTACAATCGCACGATCAGTCCCGGTACGCGCCACCGCAGATTCGACGACCTGCGCATACCAAGCCTGCGAAGCAATCGGCCCCGGCGATCCCGATTGCCAGTGTTCATCATAAGCCATCAACACGACTCGGTCGGCGGCGCGGCCATAGGCGCCCAGGTCCCAAGCCTCGTCAGCGACAGGGGCGGCGATCATTACCGTTGCCGGATTGCCCGTGAGTGTTGAGGACAAGCGCGCACGCGCCTCGTCCAAAAGTGCGCGATAATCAACGTGCGCCGATACAGGCAGGTTTTCGATATCGAACAAGACGCCTGCCGCTTTGTGGCGCGCCATGGCATCAGCCACCTTTTCGAGCAGCGCCTGCCGTTTTTGCGGACTGGCGAGCAACCGCGCCATGTTTTCGCCGTCCCAGCCGCGCTCGCTATCGTTCTGGATCATCAAGAGCAGGCGCGTCCGGGGACTGCTGGCCAAAATCGTTGGCAACGAGGGATCTTCGGCCTCGATCCATTCATGATCGCGTCCGCGCACTGATACCATACCTGCGGCCACCCACGACATCTGGCCTACGTTGGCATGCAAGGAGCGGCGGCTGGCGTCGTCCCAAGGCATGTAGAACCCGAGTGTTTCGGTGGCCGACCGGGTTTGACCCGGCGGTGAGTGCGCGGGCAACCACGCTTTGGACAAAGCGCTAGCAGGCGTAGGCGTGATTGATGCGGAATGCGTCCGGGCACCGTCAAGTGCCACAGACAAGGCCGGTGCAGATCGCCGTTCAAGCGATGTAATGGCCCAAACGAACAAGGCAACGCACAGGATTGCGGCAACCAGCAACCCTCTCGCAAGCCATCTCAGACGGCGGCCACGCTTTCCGGTAGGATCATGAAACACCTGAAAATGCACGTATTTGCCTTGAAAGTTGCTTTATTGAGGATCGCAAATAGTGCGTGCATGACTACGATGGGCTTAAGTTAGACCTGTGCACAAAGCCCCCCTTTGACGAAAGGCTAAGTTAACATTGCGCCTGCGAAGACAGGCAGCACCGCAAAGCTTGTGGAATCATAAACCCCTTTTCTGATTGACTGTATTTTCGCTTGCTTGAATGCGGCTGAGGGACAAGTTATTCACCTTTGCAAGGCTGGGCCATGCGCGGTGAGGCTCAGGCCCCAGTAATGAAAGCTCAGAAGGCAGCGCGCATCACATTCCCGTTCACCAGCCTTCGTCTTTTGCTTCCCGCGATTGCGCCGTCATGGCGATTCTTTGACTCGGTGAGCGACAGTCCCCGTGTCGACTATGCTGTGCTGGCTACGCCCGACGAGGTGGCCGGGCATTGGCAAGAATTTCGTCCACGCCCTGCGGTCGTCAGTCCATTCACGATGTTACGCCGCTTTTTGTGGAACCCGCAATGGAACGAGAGCCTGTTTCTGGTCAGTCTTGCCGAACGGATGGTCAGTCCCGGCACGCCCGAAACGGATGCGCATAGCGAGCGCGAACTTCTGCTGCGCATTGCGCGGCATCTGCACCTTCAAGGGGCCTGCGCGCCCGGTTCCCATTTGCGAATCCGTCTGCGCTTTGTCAGCCGGGCCGACACCGGAAACGGGATCGTCAGTCACATCGCTTATGTTTCAAGCCCGCGCCTGATTGCAGAGTTGATATGACCATAACGCTGGACAGCGCGGTCAACCTCACGTCTGCGATGATGGCCCTTGCCTTCATTCAGCAAAGCCTTGAACATGTGCGCCCTGCGGTCCGGCGGCAGGAGCGGCTGTTATTCGTCTCGCGCCTGATCCTGTCCGTTTTGTTGTTTGCCGCGTCACTGGGCGCGCAATTGCCAGGCGTAAATCCTGCCGTGCTGACATTGGCGCTGGTGGTGAACCACATGTTCATCCTCCCCTTTTTCAACGGCCCCTATAACGGCGGGGCGGACCGCATGAGCCTGCTGGTTTTGCTCTGCCTCACCTGCACATTCAATCTATCGAACCCCGCCCTGAAGGAACTCGCCTTCGGTTATCTGGGAATGCAATTGCTGCTGAGCTATGTGATGGCCGGTTGGGTCAAGATCCGGAACCCGGACTGGCGAAGCGGCCAAGCCCTGCGCGATGTCTTCCTCTTTTCTGCCTATCCCGTAGGAGAGAACATCCGCCAATGGGCCAATCAACCGCGGGTATTGTATGGCGCAGGGTGGGCAGTCATGACCTTTGAACTGGCCTTTCCCCTCACATTCCTGTCCGGGCCGACCCTGATTGCAGGGCTGATCATCGCAGCGCTGTTCCATGGCGCAAACGCCTGCCTTTTTGGCCTCAACCGTTTTTTCTGGATCTGGATTTGTGCTTATCCATCGATCCTGTGGTTACAGGAAAGAGTGTTCCCCTCTCTTGAAAGACCATAAATTCAGTTATTTACATTGGGCGATATATGTGGGCGAAGTGGGCGGTAGGGTACGGCCTGTGCCGGCCGTTTACCATGCAAATTCCGCACAGCGATGAGCACTGGCACCATTGGTTCTGACATAGAAAAGGGCGTGGCCCCGAAAGACCACGCCCAATCCTTTTACACAGTCGGTTGTTCCAATACCGGCTTCAATCAGAAGCGCAGCCGAGCCGACATCGTGAAGCGGCGACCGATCGCATCGTACATCGATGGATAGGTGTTGCCGCTGTTGAAGGCGGTTGAACCGATGGTGTTGCCGACTTCTGGCGCTGCCTTGTCGAACAGGTTTTCAACCAGCATCGAAAGACGCACGTCATCGGTTATGTTGAAGCCGATGTTCAGATCGAAGTAGTTGTAGGCATCGATTGCGCGATAGTTCGGTACGACGATCGCCGGATCGACAGAGCCGAAGCTGCCCACCGTTCCTGCTGCCGGAGGCGTGGTTGCATTTGCACCGGTGCGTGGCTCATAGCGAACCCCGTCGATATAACGCCACAACAGCGAAACATCGACCTTTTCAAAACCGACGGTCGCACGGGTGTTGAACGTCCACTTCGGCAGAACCGGATCGCACGATACGCTGTAGAAGCCTGCGCATTCGCGATTGAACGAAGACGGGTTCGACTGGAACCTGCTCTTGGTCGTGTAGTTGCCTTGTGTCGCAATACCCAGACGTACATCACCGAACTGGCGGTCATAAGCCAGGGTCAGGTCATATCCTTCGGTTTCCAGGCGGCCCTGGTTGCTCGAAATGCGGATGATACCTTCAGTGGTTGCGGTCGAACCGCTTAATCCGCCGGTTAGCGGGTTGCGACGGATCGAAAGGCAGCGCGGATCATTGGGGTTCGACTGACCGAAGCATCCGTTCAGAATGTCGCCGACAGTCGGTTCTGTGATCGCGTCAGTCACGCGGATGCGATACCAGTCAAGCGTAGCGGTAAGCCCCGGAATGAACGATGGCTGGAAAACCGCGCCAACCGTGATGGTGGTCGCTTGTTCCGGCTGCAGGTTCGGGTTGCCCTCAGTGGTCTGGTTCACCTGACCGGCAATTGGTGCAGGTACGTTGCCCAGCGAACCTGCGGTCAGACCCGCTGCGGTAAGCTGTGCAATGCACAAAGTGCGGGTTGTCGCGTTGGTAACGTTGCCCTGGCATGGCTCTGCAGCCAGATTGTTAAGGCCCGTCAGGCGCGGCGTGTACAACTCGCCAATATTTGGCGCGCGCACAGCCCGAGTATAAGCGGCACGGAACTTGATGTCGCGCACCGGTGCCCAGCTACCGCCGACCTTCCAGGTGGTATTGCCACCTGTGGTTGAATAGTCGGCATAACGGATACCCGCTTCAAGCGTCAGGTTGTAGAAGAATGGACGGTCCGTGACGATCGGAGCGATGACTTCACCGAAGAACTCATTCGAGTGGAAGCCTTCGTCGACAGTGAGGAAAGCGCCGCCCGACCCAAGGATTTCACCCGGCTGCTGATTGGGAAGATCGCCAAGCTGGCTGCCGCCATAGCGACGGTATTCCGCACCGGCTGCAATGCCGATCGGGCTGTCGGTGAAGGGGCTGCTGAACCCGAGGTCACCCGAAACAAGGGCCTGTGCCGAGCTGAACTCGCTTTTGGTCGTCTGGGTTGTAGGAACACCGACGAAGGCCAGCATTGCCGGGGTCAGGCTTCCTTCGGCACCGAACAGATTGATGGGGGCGCAGCCTGCCGAAGAACCGGTGGGGCAGCCTCGCAGAGCCTGCTGAACGCGGCTACGCAACGCTGTTCCGGTATCAACGCGGATACGCTCGGATTCGCCATACTGGCCAAAAACGTCCCAGTTGAGGGTGTCGGTCAGCTTGCCACGCGCACCGGCAGTAATCTGGAACATGTTCGACGTGAACGTGCCGACACGTGGGCCTGTTTCAACAAAGCGGCGCGCAACGATGGCGGTCACTTCCTGACCCGAAGCGATGGCAGTGGGGCAGTCTGCAATGTTGGCAAAGGAGCACAACTGCGCGCTTTGGGCCGGCGTCAGGAACCGATTGTTTAGCGGCAGGCCGAACTGTTCGGTGAACGTGCCGGTTGGCGCAAGGTTTTGCACCACGCGCGAACGCATGAACATGGCTTCGCTGTACACCTCGATGGTGTCGGTCACTTCATAGTGACCGGCCGCATAGGCGCTCCAGCGGTCCATCGGGGTCTGGTAGTAGTTCAGCGGGTTGAAGTTGTAGTCGCTCAGGCCCGGTGCAATAGTACCCGTTGCAGGGTCGAACTGGGCGCCGCCCGAACGGGTGGGGTCGATCACTGTGTTGGGGAAGCTTGCCGAAGCCGCAGACAACGGCAAAGGAGCGAACAGCGAAGCAGGGACGGCCGTGTTCGAACCCTGTGCCGAACCGCGCAGCACGGTGTCAGGGCAAACGCCGCTTACGCGCTGGGCGGTGGAGCAGGTCGATGCGCGTGACACAGTGCCCAGATCGCGCGATCCTTGTACGACCGGCTTGGTGTTCGTGTAGCTGAGACCGAGAACGACATTGCCCTGGCCGCCATTCAATTCGGCACCCGTGGTCAAATCGATGCGGTAGCCCTGGCCATCGCCACGCTCGCTAACGCCATATTGTGCAGCAACTTCAAATCCGGTGAAGTCACGGCGGGTTACGAAGTTGACAACGCCCGCGATAGCGTCCGCGCCGTAGTTGGTAACAGCGCCGCCTGTCAGGACATCGGTACGCTCGACGAGCGCTACGGGAATGACGTTAAGGTCGACGATGTTCGTCAGCGTCGATGGTACCATACGACGACCGTTCAGCAACACCAGGTTGCGGTTGGTACCAAGGCCGCGCAAGTTGAAGCTCGCAATGCCGGTCGCGCCGTTGTTTACACCGGGGTTGATACCGGCGGTGCTGCCGGGAAGCTGGCGGAGAACCTGCTCGACCGAAATCGCACCGCGCCGGCTGATTTCATCAGCGCCGATAACCGCAACCGGGCTGGACTGCTCAAGGTCGGGGCGGTTGATACGCGAACCGGTGACCACGATCGTGCCTGCGTCTGCCGCTTCTTCGGTTGGCTGCGCGGCGTCCTGGGCCATCGCAGGCGCCGCCAGCAGGGCCAAGCCCAAAGCAACTGGTGCCGCGCCAGCGCGCAGCATGAAGATAGAGTGTCTCATGATTTTTCTCAGTCCCTAATCTCGGCAACTGGTGCCGACCCGTTTTTTCGCACCTCCCTCCCTCGCGTCTGTCCAAAAATCCGGAGGGACTTTGCGGCAGGAGGGAGTGGGGTGAGGCGCTTTTGGCAGGAGAAATTGAAGTCTTGAAAGTCGTAAAAAGGGCAACCAATTTTTTTGGTCCACAATTGTGATATCAATGCAACATTTGTTGCTGATTGGTAACTGTTACAGAATGTTGCATATAATTGCTGAAGGGGGAAACTCACGGTGTGAGCGAAAGCTTATATTCTTTTCGGGTTAATATAAGAAACCTTATTACAAAAGTATGGTGTTATTTAAATTACGGGTAATGCAATTATGTCTATAAGGCAGTCGGCGGAGGCTGGCTGGCTCACATGGAGGGGCTCAAGCCTTGCTCTTGGGCGATTTACTCGCAGGGCATGTGGAGGCTCCAATGTGTTGCTGAAAGGCATCTGTGCCGCCAAGCGAGATGGAGCAGATTTCAACCCCGGAGGATAGGAAGCACCCGGCAGGCATGTACCAAAGGTATTGAGAATGCGGGGGTTTGGGGCTCTGGCGATTACCGTTTGAACGAGATGCTCGACCAACTGATCTAAGCGCCGCTCTCGTGGAAGTGGCGCTATTGCTGTAATTCAGCCTCGCGCCGCAATTTGCGGACGTATGCCGGAAGTCGCAGTAGAGAGGCTGGAACCATGAGCCAGAACCCTGGGCTTTCGCGGGTGAGCCGTGATAGGGCCTCGCTCAATTGGCGGGGCTGCTTGCGGGCGTTGCGCACGGCAAGGAACGCAAAGTGATCGCAAACGCGCTGGGCGTCTTGTTGCAAAAGCCTTTTCTGTCCTGCTGTCAGATCGAATTTGCGCCTGATCGTGGTCCTCATCAGGATTTCGTCTGCAACCCGGCTGAGCCCGTTCGGGGAATCCCATGCAAGCGATTCCCGATAGATCGAAATGCCAATGCCGCGATTGCCATTGACGGCTGTCGAATAGGCAATCCGGTGTGATCGGTGGGCAAGGGTCAACCAGAAGATCTGATCTTCTCCCGCGCGCCGCATGTGCGTTTCAAACCTGACGGCGCTGTGGCGTTGAAAGTTGTACACGACCTGCGACGTGTGGGGCAGGCATTCATGCAATATGGCTTCGAAGCCTTCTTGCCCATCCATTATGCCGACAAACGGGCGGTCCAGATCAAGCTTGCCATGCTTGACTTGCATGTAAGCCGAATAGCTGAAGGCGTCTCTGCCCTCATCGATGATGTTGTTGTCAAAATAGAAATCTGCACCAGCATCCAATTGCGCGACAGCGCTTTGCAGATGCGATGGCCCCCATTCATCGTCAGAATCCAGAAACGCGAGATAGGCGGTCGCAGGATCGGCAGCGGATATGCCGGCATTGCGCGCGGCGCCCACGCCGCCATTTTCCTGCTCGACAATCCGGATACTGATCTGGTCGGGCAGAGCGTCAAACCGCTCGTCCCTTGCAGGTGATGGCGACCCATCATCAACGACTATGATTTCCACAAGCCATTGTTCTGAAAGGCTTTGAGCAATGATGGAAGCGACGGCACGTTTCAGCAACCCTGCCTCACGCTGATAATAAGGGATCACTACGGTGATCTTCATTGCTCGAGTTGCTTTCTGCATACGTTTACGGGACGGCAAACCGACTTATCTCGAATTTCCCCTACCATTAGTTTATGTTTCCACGCTAGCGTAAGGTATGAGAATCATCCTTGCCACGGCGCATCCATACATCCCGCAAATCGCGGGGGGCGCGCAGTCCAATATGCATGAGATGGCGATAACTCTCATCCAGCGGGGGCATCAGGTCAGTGTCGTGGCAGGCCTCACAGGGGATGGTTTGCTTGGTATCAAGGCGCGGATTGCGCTGAAGCTTGGTCGGGCGTTCCATGTTGACCATCGGCTGGGATATCCTGTGATCCGCACATGGTTTCCGTGGGATGCGGTTGAATCAATATCGGCTTATGCAAAGCCGGATATCGTGATTGCCCAATCGGGCTTTCCCGCACGATTGTCCGAAGCATTTCGCAGCATCGGCATTCCTACCGTCATCCACTTGCACAATGTCGAGGCTGATGACCTTGTTGGCGTTTCGGCATCAAGCGCTGACGCTTTTCTCGCCAATTCGCAATTCACGGCTGCACGCGCAGCGGCCCAATATGGCATCCGGTCAACTGTCATAGTCCCATCATTCATTCGTGATCGTTACGTCACCGAACGAAGCGGCAATTATGTTACCATGATAAATCCGCACCAGAAAAAGGGCGTCGAAAAGATGCTGGAGATCGTGCGGAAAATGCCGGGTCAGCAGTTCCTGTTCGTAAAGGCGTGGACGCTGACAGCGGATGAGGAAGCAGCCTTGCTCGACGCTGCAAATACACTCCCTAACCTGACACTGAATGAGCGTACTTCGGATATGCGCGAAGTCTATGCCAAGACCAAAGTTCTGGCGGTGCCGAGCGTATGGGAAGAAGCCTGGGGGCGCGTTGCGACTGAGGCGCAGTTCAGCGGCATTCCGGTTGTGGGGTCTGACCGTGGAGGCATTCCCGAAGCGATTGGTCCGGGAGGAATCGTGCTATCGGCTGATGCGGATTCCTCGCAATGGGTTTCTGCTTTGTCTTTGCTACTGGACGATCCGGTTGCTTACGAAACTGCGTCGCGAGCAGCGCTTGATCATTCGCAACGCGAAGAGATTGATCTGGGCCACCAAATGGCCACACTGGAATGCGTTTGCCAAAACGTCTTCGTAGCTCAACGTCAATTCACATGACCTTGAACCGTATGAACACGCTGATGGTTTCTCGAGAATTGCCCGACCCTAACGGAGTTGGTGTAGAACGGCGTGCCGCCCAACACCTTGGTATGCTGGCTGCGCTTGGTCCTGTAACACTCGTCTTGCCCAAGTGGATTGGTCTTTCGCGGTCAGACAGGATCGCGGGCCTGACCGCTCTAGGGGCCAGCAAAGTGATTATACGGGAAGAAGACCCTCGTCCGGAGAGCTTGCGCCTTCAGCATCACGCAACAACATCAAAACCACTAAGGATTTGGCGCGCCCTGAACAGACCACCCGCGTTTGATGACCGCGTCGATGGCCGTTTGGCGCGGGATTATCGGGACCGGTTGGGAGGGCCGTTTGACCTTCTCTTTGCCTTTCGATTGACAAGCGCGGTATGGGCAGATTCGGTGTATTGCGTGAACGGAGCGCGGCCCTCGACAACAATCGTCGATCTTGATGATATCGAATCCATCACATTTCGTAACAATCCCGGCGAGCCGTCACCGTCTCGGCTCAGACGCATATTGCTGCGCCGTGATCTTTGGGCTTTGCGCGCAAAGGAACGGCAACTGGCGCAGCAGTGGTCGGCAACACTGCTGTGTTCAGCCCTTGATGCTGATCGATTTGAGACCATTACCGGTGTCCGCCCTTGGATTGTGCCAAATGCAGTCAGGTTCGGCCCGGTCGAGCCTGAACAAATTGGGGCAAAAATCAGCTTCTTGTTCGTTGGCGCCTTCGGATATCCGCCTAACGAACACGGTGTTTGCTGGTTTACGGAAACTGTCTGGCCGGTTATTCGTGCCAAGTTGGGCGAGCAGGCCGAATTGACGCTTGCCGGATATCGCCCAACTCCCGTCATCAGCGCAATGGATGGTGCAAACGGCATCCGCGTACTGGGCAATGTGGCAGACCTTGCCGAAGTTTACGCTGCCGCCAATATCGTGATCGTACCTTTGTTTGCAGGCAGCGGCACGCGCATCAAGGTTATCGAAGCGGCAGCCATGCAGCGCGCGATCATTTCAACCACGCTTGGTTGCGAAGGTCTGGATCTGGACGCTGGCAAGCATATTGAGATTGCCGACGATCCGGCGACCTTTGCAGATGCAGCCATTCGGCTTGCAACTGATCCAGAGCGACGCAAAATACTGGCCGAGGCCGCTTGTCGGCACGCAGAGACGCTTTTCTCGATCGAGCAAGTACGCGCTGATCTCAAAAGAAAAATCACCGAAAAGATCGCCAAGGCGCAGCAATCCACATTATCGCAACGCTGAGGCGTTGAAAGCAGGAATCGGAGTTTCAATCATATGCAACGCAACTGGAAAAGAGCGGCAAGCAGCACATTGCTGAGTGCGAGCCGCGTTGTTGCCGCAAAGCGTGCGAGGCTGCGCAATCCAGCCAGCGCTTTGATTATTCCTCCTACCTCACCTGGAAGCTTGGGCGATGCAGCGATGGTGACCTCAGCCATTGCAGGCTTGCAAAGCCGCGGAATGACACGCACCGATTTGTTGACGGCCTCTCATTGGCCAATCGATCGTCAACCAAACAATTCCATAAACATGGAAGCGTTTCTGGATCGGGGTTCGCGGGTCAGTCTGGCGCGCGGCTTGCCGCAATTGTCGCGATATGGCCACGCCTTCCTCATCGGTGCTGACATTCTGGACGGTGTCTATCACCCCGAACCTGTGTTGACGCGACTGGCGGTTCTGAAAGAGATCGTGGCTGGTGGCGGGGCTGCTACGATTTTCGGATCAAGTTTCAGCGAAACGCCCAATTCGACCGTCGTAGCTGAATTGCGCGCCTTGCCGCAAAGCATAACGATCGCCGCGCGCGAGCCATTGTCGCATGAGCGGATGGAGCGTTTGTTGAAGCGGCCGATCAAACTGGTTGCAGACCTTGCCTTTCTGGTCGAGCCTGTTTCGACGCCGGAAGTTGTCCAGAAGACGCTCGCCTGGATTGACGGGCGTCGCGCCAAGGGGCAGCAGATTATTGGATTTAATCTCAATTACCTTCACGAACAAGGCAATCCGGGGCTGATAGCAGCGGCGACAGCGTATCTTTCAAAGATCATTGATGCGGATATTGCAGTGGTGCTCGTGCCGCATGATACGCGCACTGACCGGTCGGACTATTTTCAGGTCAAGGCTGCCTCTGCCGGTTTGTCGGACTTGCAGCGCGAGAGCGTTTATTTGCTGGATGCGACAACGCCCTCTGATGTGAAATCGGTGATGGCCGCAGTTGATCTGCTGGTTACAGGGCGGATGCACCCCGCGATTCTGGCGATGGGAGCCGGGACGCCTGCTTTTTCGATGGTTTATCAAGCCAAATTTGAAGGTTTGTACCGCCTGCTCGGGCTTCAGGATTGCGACATGCTGATCGATCCGGCAGCGTTCTGCAAAAGCCCTGATCAGTTCGCTGCACGTACCTTGACGATCCTTGAAAATGGCGATGCGCTTCGCACGATCATACGGGACAACCTTGGCGCAGTGCGCGCTTTGGCAGAGGGCAATTTCTCACATCTTTAGCGTGCTACATCAAGGCGGTTGAGTGCGGGGCGATTTCGTCCGAAGGTGGCGTGGACACCATTCGGGGACCTGCGATGATCAAAACGCCTGTATTGCTTGGCCTTGCCGCCATGTTGATCGGGGCTGCACTCCCGCGCAATCCCGAGGCTGTTGCAGAAGCCGCTCTGCGTGCAGCGCCGGTGTTCGATGGCCATAACGATGTGCCCGAGCAATTGCGGGAGCGGCGCAAGGATGTCCTTGAAGGCTTTGACTTTCGAGATACGCGCGGCACCGGCGATGCCAAGGCCGGTGTCGCCGCGATGATGACCGCTCTGACCCGGATGCGGGCGGGGCGGGTCGGGGCGCAGTTCTGGTCGGTTTATGTTTCGGCCAATTTGACAGAGCCGCAGGCGGTGCAGGCGACGTTGGAGCAGATTGACGTTACGCGCCGGTTGATTGCCAAATATCCCAATGATTTAGCGCTTTGTTTGGACAGCGTGTGCGTTGCTTCTGCGCAGAAGGCTGGGCGTATTGCTTCGTTGATCGGGATGGAGGGCGGGCATTCGATTGGCGGATCACTTTCCGTTTTGCGTCAGATGCATAGCCTGGGCGCGCGGTACATGACGCTGACCCATTTCAAGAATACCGCCTGGGCAGATAGCGGCACGGATGCGCCGACACATGGCGGTTTGACGGCGTTTGGTGTCAAAGTGGTGCGCGAGATGCAGCGGTTGGGTATTCTGGTTGACCTTGCCCACGTGAGCGAAGCGACAATGGCCGATGCGCTGGCGACAAATGGCCCGCCGGTGATTGTCAGCCATTCAAACGCGCGGGCGATCAACAATCATGCGCGCAATATTTCGGATGCCACGCTCAAACTGATCGGTGCGAACGGCGGGATCGTGATGGTGAACTTCTATCCGCCCTATGTGGTGGACGCGGCGCGGGTGTGGGGGGCTGCGCGTGAGGCGGAACAGGTCCGGTTCAAGGCGTTGCATCGGGGTGATCCGGCCGCAAGTGAAGCGGCGTTGGCGGCATGGGACAAAGCCAACCCGATGCCGCGTGGAAGCGTGAAGGACGTGGCCGATCACATTGATCACATCGCCAAGGTGATCGGTGTGGATCATGTCGGCCTTGGTGGTGATCTGGATGGTGTGGATGCAACGGTTGCCGGACTGGAGGATGTTTCGACGTACCCTGTACTGTTCGTCGAACTTGCCGCACGCGGGTGGAGCCAGGCTGATCTGGAAAAGCTGTCGAGCCGCAACATGCTGCGCGTGATGAAAGCTGCCGAAGCCTTTGCCGCAGCCCATAAAAACGACCCTGCGCTGGAAAATGAAACGTCGTTTTGAGAAGCATGGGAGGGGCCTTGAGTGCTTCAAAACAGTGAGGCATGGGTTGGCACTTGTACTGGCAACGGTATTGGCCGGATTGGACGGAGAGAGATGATGTTTACCCATACCTTCCTTGGCACGAATGACATCGATCAATCGCGCAAGTTTTACACCGCTGTCATGGCAACCCTTGGCCATACTACGGCTGTGCCGCTGCCCACGGGTACGGTTTTTCCTTCGGCTGCGGGGGCGTTGGTTGTGGGCAAGCCGGCCAATGGCGAGGCGCACACCGTTTCGAACGGCCATACACTGGGCTTCAAGGCGGACAATTCGGCAGCGGTTGACGCGTGGCATGCAGCAGGCCTTGCCAATGGCGGAACATGCGAGGGCGCACCGGGCGTGCGCGAAAACTCCCCCGGCCAGCAGTATGGCGCATACTTGCGTGATCCTGATGGCAACAAGATCTGCGCCTTTGCACCCAACCCCGGCGCATAAACAGAGCGAAGGGGGCGGGGCGTTGTTCTTGCCCCCTTTCACATATCGGTGATGCCGTATGGCACCAGATCGCGGGTGTGGGGATCGACCACAATGGCGCGGTCACTGGGCGGGAAGGCGCGCTGGTCGCACTTGTCGCGCGGACAGATGCGGCAGGAGATGCCGATGCGAGTGATTGTTTCGGGGCGGCCAAGGTTAAGACCATCGGCATAGATGAATTCATCCGCCAGTGCCGCTTCACACCCCAGCGCCACGGCATAACGGCGGGGTGGGCGGTAGTAACTGCCGCTGGGTTTGACCAAACCTTTGGCGATGGAGACATAGCGGACGCCATCGGGCATTTCGGCGGCCTGCACATGGATGCGGTCAGGGATCGCCACGGCTTCATGCACCACCCATAAAGGGCACGCACCGCCAAAGCGGGCAAATTGCAGGCGGGTGGCCGAATGGCGCTTGGTGATGTTGCCCGCCATATCGACCCGGCAGAAGAACATCGGAATGCCGCGCGCTTGCGGGCGTTGCAGCGTGGACAGGCGGTGGCAGGCCTGTTCGAAGCTGGTGCCGAAAGTCTGGCGCAACTGGTCGATATCGTGGCGCAATTCGCGCGCGCGGGCGCGATACCATTCATAAGGCATGAGCAGCGCCCCTGCGGCATAATTGCCAAGGCCGACGGTGAGCAATTCACGCGCAGCGGCAGATTGCAAGGTTGCCTGTTGCACTAGCCCTGCAATTTCATCGCGCAGGGCTAGCGCTGCCAATTGATAGGCCATCTGGAAGCGGCCACTTTCAATGGGCTGGTTGGGGTCAAGCGTCAGTCGCCGGGCAGCCGGATCGAATTTGCGCATGGCACCGCCGCTGACATATTCGACGCTGACGCCGTGCTGTTCGAGCCAGCCTGCCATTTGCGCCAGAGTTGGTGAAACGCCGGTGCCCGAAAGGCGCAGGGCCAGACGTTCTGCCGCGCGATCAATCGTATCGACATAATTGTTGGCGTGGTGGAACCAGTCGCGCACTTCCTCCCACGGGAGGCGGCCGCCCGAGATGTTGTCTGCGCCCAAGGCTTCGTCAATGATTTCCAGCCTTTGCATGGACCGGCGGTGCTGTTCGTGCAGGCGGGCGAAGGCTTGCGCAAAGGCCGGATACTGTTCGGCTACCCGTTCCACCATATCACCGGGCAGATTGCCCGAGATGAGCGGATCGGCGGCAGCATCACGCAGGGCGGTGAGAACCGGTTCCAGCCGGTCAGAAGCAAGGTCCTCCCAATCGACCGGAAAGTTTGCGCGCAAACGGTCTGTCAGAGTGGGGGTGAGCGGGCGTTCATCGTTTTCAAGTTGCGAAAGATAGGATGCGCTGATGCCCATCAACGCGGCCATTTCACCCTGCCGCAGCTTGCGGGCGGTGCGCAGGCCGCGCAACTGCTGGCCTGCAAAGAGACGCCGCTTAACCATTTCCATCCGTCCGATTTGCAAAGTTTGTGTTCGCAAGTTTGCAGAATAACATTGGACTTGGCAAGCGGACTGGCGCATCGGACGCCTTCGAAGAAGCCATTCATGCGAGGTTTTGAAGAATGTCTGCCAATATTGCAGAAATGGAAAAGCGGCGTCAGGCGGCGCGCATGGGTGGCGGGCAAAAGCGCATCGATGCGCAGCACGCCAAGGGCAAGCTGACTGCGCGCGAGCGTTTGAAGGTTCTGCTGGACGAAGGCAGCTTCGAAGAAGTTGACATGTACGTCGAGCACAACTGCGTTGATTTCGGCATGCCGGACACGGTAATTCCGGGCGATGGCGTGGTGACCGGATCGGGCACGATTAATGGCCGTCTGGTCTATGTATTCAGCCAGGACTTCACCGTTTTTGGCGGATCGCTGTCTGAACGTCATGCGCAGAAAATCTGCAAGGTCATGGACATGGCGCTGAAGGTTGGCGCGCCGGTTATCGGCCTTAACGATTCCGGCGGCGCGCGCATTCAGGAAGGTGTGGCATCGCTTGGTGGTTATGCCGAAGTGTTCCAGCGCAATGTGCTGGCATCGGGCGTGGTGCCGCAGCTTTCGCTGATCATGGGGCCGTGCGCAGGCGGCGCGGTCTATTCGCCTGCCATGACCGACTTCATCTTCATGGTGAAGGACAGTTCTTACATGTTCGTGACCGGACCTGACGTGGTCAAGACGGTGACGAACGAGATTGTGACACAGGAAGAACTGGGCGGCGCGATTACGCATACGACCAAGACTTCGGTGGCCGATCTGGCGCTGGAAAACGATATCGAAGCACTGCTGGCGGCGCGCGATTTCTTTGATTACCTGCCGCTTTCGAACCGTCATGACGTACCCGAACGGCCAACGTCTGATCCTTATGACCGGGCCGAGCATAGCCTTGATACGATCGTACCGGCATCAGCGGCGCAGCCGTATGACATGCACGAAGTGATCGCCAAGACGGTGGACGAGGGCGAGTTCTTTGAAGTGCAGCCAAAGCACGCCGGGAACATCATCGTCGGGTTTGGCCGCATTGAAGGCCGCACGGTTGGCATCGTGGCGAACCAGCCGATGGTGCTGGCAGGCGTGCTGGACATCAATTCATCCAAGAAGGCCGCACGTTTCGTGCGCTTCTGCGATGCGTTCAGCATCCCGATCCTGACATTTGTGGATGTTCCGGGCTTCCTTCCGGGCACGGCACAGGAACACAACGGCATCATCAAACACGGTGCCAAGCTGCTCTTTGCCTATGCCGAAGCCACTGTACCCAAGATCACGGTCATCACCCGCAAGGCCTATGGCGGGGCTTATGACGTTATGGCATCCAAGCATCTGCGCGGCGATCTGAATTATGCCTGGCCCACTGCCGAAATCGCGGTGATGGGGGCCAAGGGCGCGGTCGAGATCATCTTCCGTGGCCTGTCTGCCGAAGAGCAGGCGGTTAAGACCAAGGAATACGAAGACCGCTTTGCCAACCCGTTCGTGGCGGCGAGCAAGGGCTTTGTCGACGAAGTGATCCACCCGCATTCCACCCGTCGCCGCGTGGCGCTGGGCCTGCGCAAGCTCAAGAACAAGAGCTTGGAAAACCCGTGGAAGAAGCACGACAACATTCCGCTGTAATGGTTGTCCAGCTAAGAGGATTTTGACGTGAACGACATTTACATCGTCTCGGGCGCACGCACCGCCATTGGTACATTTGGCGGCAGCCTTGCCTCGATGCGTCCGGCGGAAACCGGCGCGATTGTGATCAGGGAAGCGATTGCCCGCGCCGGAATTACGGCAGACAAAGTGCAGAACGTGGTGATTGGCACGGTTGTGCCGACACAGCCCAAGGACGCCTATGTCAGCCGCGTTGCTGCCGTGAATGCAGGCCTTCCCATTGAGGCGCCTGCGATGAACGTCAACCGTCTGTGCGGTTCGGGCCTGCAAGCCATCGTGTCTGCGGCGCAAGGCATCGCTTTGGGTGAACAGGACATTGCCATTGGCGGCGGCGCGGAAAGCATGTCGAATGCGCCGCACATGGTGCTGACCGCGCGCAACGGCCAGAAGATGGGCGATCAGGTGCTGATGGACGCCATGCTTGGCGCGCTGCACGATCCGTTTGAGGGCTTCCACATGGGCGTGACGGCAGAAAACGTGGCAGAACGCTGCGGGATCAGCCGCGAAGAACAGGATGCGGTTGCCGCAGAAAGCCAGAAGCGCGCCGCTGCTGCGATTGCGGCAGGATATTTCAAGGAACAGATCGTTCCGGTGGAAATCAAGACCCGCAAGGGCACGGTCGTGTTTGACACAGACGAGCATGTGCGCGGCGATACGACGGCGGAAGCGCTGGCTGGCCTGAAGCCTGTGTTCAAGAAGGACGGCACGGTCACCGCAGGCAACGCCAGCGGCATCAACGATGGCGCTGCGGCGGTTGTCCTTGCCAGTGGCAAGGCCGTTGCCGAACATGGCCTGAAGCCGATGGCCAAGATCCTGGGCTGGGGCCATGCGGGCGTTGAACCCGGTGTGATGGGGTTGGGTCCGGTCAAAGCCGTGCCGATTGCCTTGCAGCGCGCAGGCCTGACGCTGGACCAGATCGACGTGATTGAAGCCAACGAAGCCTTTGCTGCTCAGGCCTGTGGTGTTGCCAAGGAACTGGGGTTTGATCCGGCCAAGACGAACCCCAACGGATCAGGCATTTCGCTGGGCCATCCGATTGGCGCGACGGGCGCAATCCTGACGATCAAGACGATGTACGAACTGCATCGTACGGGCGGCAAATATGGCCTGATCACGATGTGCATCGGCGGCGGTCAGGGGATCGCCATGGTCCTCGAGAAGGTCTGATATGAAACTGGGCCGTTTGAACCACGTCGGCGTTGCAACGCCAGACCTTGATGCTTCCATTGCGTTCTACCGCGACGTGATGGGCGCTGCCGATATTACCGAGCCATTCGTGCTGGAAAGCCAGCAAGTGCGCGTGTGCTTTGTAAATACGCCGGGTGAAAACGGGACAGCCGGAACGCAAATTGAACTGATTGAGCCGACCAGCCCTGATAGCGCGGTGGGCAAGTGGATCGCGGCCAATCCTTTGGGCGGGCAGCACCACCTTTGTTACGAAGTTCCCGATATTCACGCGGCAAAGGCTGGGGTCGAAAGCCAAGGCAAGCGCGTGCTGGGTGAGCCGCGGATTGGTGCGCACGGGACGCTGATCTTCTTTGTCCACCCCAGGGACATGGGCGGGCAACTGACGGAAATCATGGAAGTGCCGAACGAGGCGCATTGAAGTTTAGTTGAGCCGTCACCCTGAACTTGTTTCAGGGTCCATCGTGAAATCGGCACGGCGGTTCGAGTGGCGAAATGGATGCTGAAACAAGTTCAGCATGACGATCTTGTAGGATTACGCGATGAGCGAGAAGACACTGCCTCCTGAAACTTTGGCCGATTGGCAGGCTGCTGCCGCCAAGGAAGTCAAAGGCAAGGATCTGAACTGGCAGACGCCGGAAGGCATAACGGTCAAGCCGCTCTATACGGCCGAGGATGTCACCGTTGATCCCGGTTTGCCCGGTTTTGCTCCGTTCACGCGGGGCGTGCGCGCTTCGATGTATGCCGGGCGTCCTTGGACAGTGCGCCAGTATGCGGGCTTCTCGACTGCCGAGGAATCCAACGCCTTCTATCGCCGCAATCT
>JADYXV010000033.1 GCA_020853995.1 Novosphingobium sp. | reverse complement strand
CAGGCGGGGCTGGAGCGTGATGCTTCATACCGTCTGGTACAGCGCAATGCGATGAATGTGTGGGAATCAGACGGTCAGCTTTCGTTGATGGAACTGCTGAAGGCTGATCCGGAAGTTGCCGCAGTGCTGAGTGCAGAACAGATCGAGGAGAAGTTCAACCTCGATTACCATTTCAAGGCGATCGACACGATCTTTGCCCGCGTGTTTGGCCCAGACTGAATAACGGCCTGAATAACGGCCTGAAGAACGCGGGGACTCGCCAAGCGGCCTGACCTGTCCTAGCATTGCCTGCGACGGACGGGTCACGAAGCGAGAGGCCTGAAGCATGCTGCGTACGATTTTCTGGGTTGTGGTGATTGCCGCGCTGGCTGCGTTCAGCGCCGCCAACTGGGTGCCGGTTGAAGTGCGCATCTGGGAAGGACTGCTGCTGGAAACGCGTTTGCCGGCATTGGTGATCGGGGCGTTTGCGCTGGGTCTGGTGCCGATGTGGTTCCTTTACCGCGCCACCCGCTGGCGATTGACGCGGCGGATCACAACGCTGGAAACATCGCTGAACACCCGCGCTGCGCCATCGTTAAGTTCAACCAACCTTGAAGCTGCCCAAACAAGAAACGAGACGCTGTGAGCAACCCGATCTACCTCGCCCTCGATCTTCCCCGCCTTGATGCTGCGGTCGCCCTTGCCCAAAAGGTGAAGGGCCACGTCGGCGGGCTGAAACTGGGCCTCGAATTTTTTTGCGCGCATGGCCATCATGGCGTGCACGAGGTTGCCAAAGTTGGTCTGCCGATCTTCCTCGACCTGAAATTGCATGACATTCCCAACACCGTTGCGGGCGCGATGCAGTCTATCCATGTGCTCGAACCTGCCATCGTCACGGTCCACGCATCGGGCGGGCGGGCGATGATGGAAGACGCCAAGGCCGCAGCGGCAGAGCATTGCAAGGTGGTGGCCGTGACGGTTTTGACCAGCCTTGATGATGGTGATCTGAATGGCATGGGTGTGGGCGGATCGGCTCACGATCAGGCGCTGCGCCTTGCCGATCTGGCGCAAGAGGCGGGCCTTGATGGCATTGTCTGTTCGGGCCACGAAGTTGCCGCCATTCACCAGCGCTGGAAGAAGGGCTACTTCGTGGTGCCTGGCTTGCGCCCTGCCGATGGCAAATTGGGCGATCAGAAGCGTGCCGTCACCCCGCGCGCTGCGCGCGATGCAGGGGCCAGCATCCTTGTTATAGGCCGCCCGATCAGCCGCGCCGATGATCCTGTTGCCGCCGCGCGCGCCATCGAAGCCACGCTGTAAAAGCCGATGATCCGCTTTACGACCGCCAAGCCACTGGACGTGCCGCGCCTGCGCGCGCTGGTTGAAGCGTGCTATCGCGGTGACAGCGCCAAACAGGGCTGGACGCACGAAGCCGACTTGCTGGATGATGAGCGCACGACCGAAGCTGAACTGGCCGAGGTGCTGGCCGATGCAAGCAACCGCGTCTTGCTGGCCGAAGTGGACAGCAAGCTGGTGGGGACGGTGACGGTTACCGACCTTGGCAATGGCCGCGCCTATATGGGCATGCTTTGCGTTGATCCGGCATTGCAGGCCGAAGGCCTGGGCCGCGCGCTGCTGGCAGATGCCGAAGATACAGCGGTTGAGGCCTTTGGCGCGACGGTTATGGAAATGACCGTGATCGATGCGCGGGCAGAGCTTATCGCCTATTACGAGCGCCGGGGCTATGCGCGTACCGGCGAGACGCGGCCTTTCCCGGTTGCGGGTGAGCACCCCTTTGCGATGGTCGTTATGGAACGAAGCCTTGGCTGAACGGTTCATCGCTCTGTAACCTCGGCCCGTCCACATCTGGCGGCCAAGACACTTACGGGAGAATCCCAGTTATGAAGCGCACGTTCCTGATCGCCGCCGCGATTGCCGCCCTTTCGCCGCTGACTGCCGCCCTTGCACAAGGCGCTTCTGCAAATCCGGTCGTCGCTTCGGGCAATGCGGTGTTGAACATTGCGGCTGAAGGCAAATCCACCCGCACGCCCGATCTTGCCGTATTCAGCGCAGGCGTAACCACGCAAGCCACCACTGCTGGCGCTGCGCTTAGCGAAAATGCCAACCGCATGACGGCGGTCATCGCATCGCTTCGCAAGGCCGGCGTGGCAGAGCGTGATATCCAGACCAGCAACTTGTCAGTGAATCCGGTCTATGGCCAGCCCAAGCGCCTGCCCGATGGTTCGTTTGAGCAGCAAGAGCAGGTGATTGTGGGCTATCAGGCAACCAATCAGGTTTCGGTGCGCCAGCGCAAGCTGGACAGCTATGGCAAAGTCATCGACACGCTGGTTGCCAACGGCGCAAATCAGGTCAACGGCCCCACGTTCCAGATCGACAATGCTGATGCCGCGATGGACGAGGCAAGGATCGAGGCAATGAAAAAAGCCCGCGCCCGCGCCGATCTATACGCCAAAGCCGCAGGCCTGCGCGTGGTGCGCGTCCTGTCAATCAGCGAGAACGCTGGCTGGTCACCCCCGCAGCCGCAAGTGATGTTTGCTCGCGCCGACATGGCCAGCGCGCCAAAGTCATCGCCGGTTGCCGCTGGCGAACTGGAAATGACGGTAACGATCAACGTCAGCTACGAACTGGCGCAGTGACCTTGCGGGACGTTTGATACCGACAATTTGACAGGGGCGGCGCGTTCACCGTAACGCGCCGCCTATGCCGTCCAACCAAACCGCCCCCGCCATCAAGATTTGTGGCATCGCCACGCCGCAAGCTTTGGACGCCGCAATCGAAGCGCGCGCCGACTACATCGGCCTCGTGTTCTTTGCCAAAAGTCCGCGCAATGTATCGCTGCGTGATGCGGCCTTGCTGGGTGAGCGCGCGTCGGGCCGGACCAAAGTCGTCGGCCTGTTTGTCGATGCGCTTGATGCGACCATTGCCGAAGCGGTTGTCGCTGCCCGCCTCGACGTGATCCAGGTGCATGGCACGGAAACGCCACAACGCGTTGCGCAATTGCGGGCGCAATTCGGGTTGCCGGTTTGGAAAGCGCTGTCAGTTGCCAGCCGCGACGATGTGGTGAACGCTGCTGCTTTTGCGGGAGCGGCGGACATGATCCTGTTTGATGCCAAGGCCCCTAAAGGCGCTGATCTTCCCGGCGGTTTGGGGCTGGTATTCGATTGGGATTTGCTGAGCGCCTATCGCGGTGAAGCGCCGTGGGGCCTCGCCGGTGGCTTGTCACCTGATAACGTGGCCGATGCCGTACGCCGCACCGGCACGGCTCTGGTAGATGTGTCATCAGGCGTCGAAAGCGCGCCGAGCGTGAAAGATGCAGACCGCATACGCACGTTTTGCTTCAACGCCCGCAACGCTTGATTTGAACGAAAAATACTAACGGACGGCCCCATGAGTGAGGCCGTCCGAAGTATCGTTTCATCGCAGCGAGACTAGCGCTGCGAAAGGCTTCAGAAGCCGTAAACGAGCGACACAGCAGCCTGGTTGTTATTCACAGCAGCCGTACCGTTTTCGCCGTAATAGTGCGTGTGGTTGTATTCAACGCGCACGCCCAACTTGTCGTTGAGGTCAGCCTGAAGGCCAAGACCCAGACGGAGGCCATCGGCTGAGTCAGAAGTTTCGACGCCTGAAACTACAGCTGTTGCACGACCGCGCTGATAGCCGACACGGCCATAAAGGGCGGTGTTATCGCTTGGGCGAACACCCAGCAGTGCCGATGCACCAAATGCATGGTCGGCTTCAAGAGCATCAACGTTGTCACCAACCTTGGCAGTTGCCAGATCGAAGTTTGCTTCGAAACCAGCGTAGGTCGAGGTTGACATCGGGAAGTTGTAACCTGCGAAAACCGTACCGCCAACGCCGTTGAAGCCGATGCCTTCGAGATCGTCCGACGATGCGAAGTTGTCGTGGGTTACGCCAACCCCGATGTATGAACCGGCATCGCCAGCGGCAAAAGCGGGGGTAGCTGCAACCAGCGAAGCAGCAAGAGAGATAAGAACCAGACGCATATTTTGTACTCCTGACATTTTTGGCCCCTTCTTTGTGAAGT
>JADYXV010000032.1 GCA_020853995.1 Novosphingobium sp. | reverse complement strand
AGCGCCTGATTGGCGGGTGCGCCAAGCCTTCCGGTCATCAATGAATGGAAGCACCACCCATCGGCAAGCCGCCAGATCGCGCGGACCGTGGCCTTGCCATAGGCCAGCGCCCCGCCAACGCGCACCAACTTGCGCTGATCGAACTGCCAAACCAGAACGCCGTTGAAATTGCGGCTGAAAGCGACTTGCTGGATCGATACGTCGACGTGCTGGCCCTTCCCGTGGCTCCCGCGCGAATAATGCGCCGCCAACGCGCCCGATGCCGCCACCATATCAGCGTGGAATGTGCAGGCATCGCCCGCTTCCTTGACCGGTGGCAGGCCCGGTTCGCCGGTCACGCGCAAGGCCCCGCCCATCGCCGAGGCTACGAGTTCACCGCCCTGCCAGCCCGAGCGCGGACCGCCCGAACCGAAAGCGGTGACCGAGACATGCACTGCGTTTTCGGGGATCGAAACGTCCTTCAGCCCTTCGAGGCCTATGTCATCGATCACAAAGGACGCGCCCTCCACCGGCCCGCCAAGCTCTGCACCCAACGATACCAGGAACCGCGCCAGCGCGCGTTCACCCATGTTGCCAAGAACGGCAACGCGGTGGCCGAAAAGCGGCTTCATGGCTGGATTCCTTCAAGAAACGCGGCAATTTCCGTGTTGATCCCGTCGCGGCAGGACCAGTCGCGCCGCGTGGCTACCAGCACCGGCAGGCCCATATCCTCCAGCCCGGCACGCATCGCCGGCAAGTGCCAGACGGTGGTATCGTCTTCTTCGATCAGCCACAGCACCGCAGCCTTTGCGCCCGCCGCCAATGCCTGATCGCGCAAGGCGGCGGTCCGGTTATAAAAACCGCGCGTATCCAGATGGCGGGCGTGCAACTGCCGGGCAAGCGCTGCAAAGGGATCGCCGCTTTGGTCAACAACCGGCCCGCGATCTGCCCATTCATCGGCCAGAGTGCGTCCGGCCGCGCTCCAACCTGCCTGCGCCACTTCGCGGTGCAGCCGGTCATCAGGCAACGGGCTTCCCGCGATCAGGCAGACAGGCGTGGTGGAAGGGGTAACAGGTACAGCGTTTTGACGTGCAGCATTGCTGCTGGCAATTGCGGCAGAAAGCATGGCCGCATCAACGCCCAGCCTATCGCCCAGCTTGCGCAAGGCAGCTTCGGTACGGGCAACGCTGCTCTCCCGCGCGATCTTGGCAATGTCGAGCATCAAAGGCTCCGGCCCCTTGATCGCGCCTGACCGCCGAAGTTCGCACAAGTAATAGTAAAGCCGCTGCGCGCTATCGTCCGCGCGCGAGAATATCACCGCTTCCAGACGGTCAAGCGCGCCATCGGCCCAGTCCTGCACTACCGAACGGGTCCAGGGCGCGAACTTGCTTTCCAGCCAGCGATCAGCGGCGGGCATGGCGCGGTCGATGTTCCAGCCAATCGGCCCGGCGTTGCGCCCGGTCGCGTCGAACAGGTCATGCGGCAGGTTGGGGCCAGCGTAAGCGAACATATTCAATTTCCAAGCAGTTCGGGCAGACCCAGCGCCAGCGCCGGGAACAGGATGATGATCAGAAGGTGGAACAGGTCACTGGCCAGGAACGGCATCACGCCCTTGAAGATGCGGTTGATGCTGACATCCTTTGCCACGCCTTGAATGACATAGAGGTTCATGCCGAGCGGCGGGTGGACGAAACCGATCTCCATCGCGCGGCACAGGAAGATACCGAACCAGATGGCCGACATACCTACCCCCTCCACCACCGGCAGCAAGATCGGCGTGGTCAGCAGCATCAGTGCCAGTCCATCCAGAACCGAGCCCAGCAACAGCAGGATGAGCGCCACAAGCAACAGCGTAGGCACAGTGCCCAGCGCAAGTCCGGTGACCCATGCCCCCACCGCATCGGTGACGCCGGTGATCGAGATGAACACCGAAAACACCAGCGCGCCAATGATCACCATCAGGATCAGTCCGCTGGTGCGCAGCGTTTCTTCAAAGGCCTTCATCAGCATTTCGCGGTTCAGGCGGCGACGCCATGCAGCAATTGCCAATGCACCTGCCGCGCCGATCGAGGCGGCTTCCGAAGGGCTGAACCACCCCAGTGCGATGCCGCCGATGACCAGCGCGATCAGCAGAACCATATCGGCAATTCGGCCCAGCGCAGCGCGCCGCTCTGCCCATGTGGCGCGCTCGCTGGCAGGGGCGGCATTCGGGCGCAAACGCACGACCAGCCAGATCACCGCGCAATAGAGCAGCGCCTGTGTGATGCCCGGCACGATAGCAGCGGTGAACAACTTGCCGATGGATTGTTCGGCAATGATCCCGAACACGATCAGCGCGCCTGATGGCGGGATCATCTGTCCCAGCGTGCCGCCCGCCGCCACCGTGCCGGTAGCCAGCGCATCGGAATAGCCGCGTTTGCGCATTTCAGGCAGGGCGACAAGGCCGATGGTCGCCGCCGTGGCAAGGCTCGATCCGTTGATCGCACCAAAGCCCGCGCAGCCGCCGACCGAGGCATAGGCAAGGCCGCCGCGCCGGTGGCCAACCATCTTGGCCGCCGCATCAAACAGATCGCGGCTGGCGTTGGATGAAAAGAACAAGTGCGCCATGAACATGAACAGCGGCAGTGTGCCCAATTCATATCGGGTGAGCGTGTCGACCAGCACCACCCCGCCTTTGATCAGTGCAGCCTCGATTCCCAGCACAAGGAACAGGCCGCCAAGTCCGACCAGCCCCAGAGCCACGCCAATCGGCAATCCTGCCAGCAGCAGTGCGAACAGGATCAGCACCCCGATCAGGCCGGTTTCCGGCGTTGCCATGATCATGGCCGCCTCCGGATCGCTTGCGAAAGCAGCGCCCTGACAATCGCAGCCAGCACACCATTGGCAAACAGCCGCATCCAGCGCCAAGGCACGCCGATCACTTCGCTCTCCTCGTGCCCGCTCCACAGATCGGCCATAAGCCATACAGATCCTGCCAGCAGCGCAGCAAAGAACAGTGCGCCCAGCAAGGCCGAAACCCGATCGAGGCTTGCGCGCGCAGCATCGCTCATGCGGTCAACCAGCAGATGGACCTTGGCGTGCGAACGGTCCACCGTTGCCACCAGCAAGGCCAGCGTTCCGGCAACCAGCACCGCCAGTTGCACCAGTTCGATGGAGCCCCGGAACGGCAAGCCTACGTGCCGTCCGATGACCGAAATCGCATCGATCCCGGTTGCGGCCAGCAGGGCAATCCCGCCGGTCAGTGTCACGGCTGTGCGTAAGGCTTTCATGTCAGCACCGTGCCGTCAGCAGCGATGGCAATAGGGGGAAGACCTGCGGCAACGGTTATCTGTTCAATATAGCGGGCCACGGCGTTCTTTCGTTCTCCCTGTGCCAGAACCGGCCGGCCCGGTGCCAGCACATCGACCGGCACAATGCCTGCGTCCACGCGGCCATCGGCATGCAAGGTCAGTCGTCCCAGCATGGCATTGATGGCCTCGGGATGGAACGGGGCGAGCGTATAGGCAGGGTCCGGTTCAAATCCGAACATGGTCTTGCGCCGCTGCGCCCAAGCCGCCCGCGCCGGATGATCCTGTGCGGGGCTAAGCGCGCTGGTCACGACGCAGGCATTGCCAAGTCCGTGGAAAATCGGCTTGCCACGATGGAACTCTATCCCGCGCACGATATGGGCATGGTGGCCGATCACCACATCCGCCCCGGCATCAATCGCGGCTTGGCTGATCGCGCGTTCATAAGGCGCAAGCCGCGCGGGCGTGTGGACGATCCCCTTGTGCAGCGCCACCATCACGAAATCGGCGTTTTGGCGCAGCGCTGCGATGTCTGCCTCAAGGATGCTTAGGGCCTCGTCCGTCACGCGTTCAAGATTGGCAGCAGGCGCAATGGGCGCGCCGTCCGCCGTGTCGATCCGAAGATAGGCACATCCTGCGCGATCCGCGGTTGCCCAGGACATTTCCGGCCCCACGCAATTGTAACTTAGCAGGCCGATTTTCATCCCGCCACGTTCCTCGACCACAGGCACCCGCGCTTGTGCCAAAGTCAGCCCTGCCCCGGTGCCTTTCAGACCCGCTGCGTCCAGCAACGCCAGGGTGTCGGCTATGCCTTCGGCCCCGCAATCGGCAATATGATTTCCGGCAAGGCTGAGCATGTGGAACCCCGCACCTGCAATCGCCGCTACATTTTCAGGCGGCGCACCGGGCGCGGGAACGTCGCCTTGCAACTCGCTCCCGCGCGCAGTGTGAGGCACTTCGAGATGGCCGACCGCAAGGTCTGCCGCAGCAATCGCCGGAGCGATCCCGGCCAGCCAGTAGGGGCCGTCGGGCTCATCGAGCACGAGGTCCCCTGCAAGCACAATCGAGATCGTTCCATGCGTCATCAGTCCAGCCCGCGATCAGAATGATTTGCGCACGGACACCGCAAACAGGCGTCCGATCGGATCGCTGGCGCTTGCATCATAACCGCCACTGCCGTTGCCGCTTGGCGCAAGGTTCACGTAAGGCGGATCGATGTCGAACAGGTTGCGCACCTCAAGGCTGAGCGTCATGCCCTTGTCGAAGAAGCCCGTCGCGTTGCGGTCCCCGATCCGGTAGGTCAGGTTCAGTTCTACCGGGGTATAGCTGCCGATGGACTGGCCACCTGCCGTCAGGTTATTGAAATAACCATTGACGTGATTGGCGAGCACGCGGGCACTGAACGGTCCATGATCCCACGTAACGCTGGCCCTTGCGCGGAACTTCAGCGGATTGAAGATGAAGTTCAGCCGGTCGATCAGCGGCGCACTTGGCGTCAGCGCAACGCGGTATTTGGTCAGGTACGTGCCCGAAACGTTGAATGACAGCGCATCATCTGTTCCGATTTCCGTCCGCCAGCTGCCGATGAAGTCAATCCCGCGCGTGATCGAGACACCAAGGTTCTGGCTGCGGCCATCAACAAACAGCGCCACATTAGCCGCGCTGCCGCCGGGGAACGATCCGCCTGCCAGCGTCACGCCCTGTGCCAGCAATTGCTGTACGCGCGTGGCCGCTTCCGTACCGCGCAGGATGATGTCGGTGCCTGCATACTGTGCTTCGGTGCCCAGAATGGCCAGGTTGGACAGGTTCGCCAGTACCTGGTTCTTGTAATTCACGTCCCAGTACGTGATACCAAAGTGCAGGTTCGGCGTAGGATCGAAATCAAGACCGACTGACCATGACGTGGCCGTTTCAGGCTTTAGATCAAGGTTCGGCCCGGACAGTGCATAGCCCTGCAGCGGTGCGCCGCCTGCCGGATTCTGATAGGACTGGCCAAAGATGTTGTTCGAATTGCCATAGATTTCGGGGATCGTCGGCGCGCGGAATGATGTGCCATAACTGGCGCGCAGCTTTACTCCGTCAACCGGCACCCAGTTAACGCCGAACTTGGGGTTGGTCGTGCCGCCTACGTCGCTGTACTTGTCATGGCGCACTGCGGCATTGAATTCCAGACGCTGGAAGAATGCAGTGGCATTGTCCGGACCGAATACCGGCACATAAGCTTCGGCATAGAACGAATCCACTTTGCGGCCAAAGTTGCGGAACGCGATTGGCGTGGTCGGACCGCCACGCGCGCTGCCCAGCGCCACGATGAAGTCCTGCCGCTCATAACCCGCAGCCAGTTTCACATCGCCGCCCGGAAGCGCAAAAAGTGATCCGTTGATGCGGCCTTCGTAAGTGCGCAGACGACCATTGGTGGGCGCAAGGAATACCTGGTTCGCAATCGTGTCCAGCACAGCCTGCGATGTCCGGCCAAGGCCATAAGGGTCGAACGCGGTGGCAGGGTCGCTGCTGGCCAGGGCGGCGTTGAGTGCGGGATTGTTGACACCAAAGTACGATCCCGAAAAGTCGCGCGTCTTGCCATAGCCAAACAACGCCTCGGCCTCCCAGTCACCCGGCAGCTTGGCGCGGATTCCTGGCGTAATCTGCCATGATTGCGCCGACCCCGATGAATCATTGGTCGGCAGATCGTTTCTGAAGTTATAGTCGAGGGTATAGCTGTTCCCGGCAAAACCGGCAGGGCGCACAAAGAAGGCATTGGTCTGCGGGACGGTCAACCGCGCGTTGGAGAACGCCGAATTGCGATAGAACGTGCGCTTTGAATAGAACCCGTCATAAAACACTTCCAACCAGTCGTTCAGCTCCAGTCGGCCGGTGCTGTTCACCGAATCGTATTTCTGGCGCGGGATCAGATCCTGGTTGGTCAGTTCGTCACATTTGTTCAGCGACCCTGCGACAAGCCCGCCCGCATTGGCCTGCGTCAACCCGCCAGCGGGGATTGCATAAGTCGTGCCGTTGGCATTGATATTGCCCGGTGCGCAGCGCACGATCCGGTAATCGCCACCGCCGGACTGGCGCTGGTCGCTGGTGAAGAAATCACGGTCGTCGCCCGACAGGTTCGATCGTTCGACATGCTCATAAGCGACCATGATCTGCCCGCCATCGAACACCTTGCCCAGCGCGGCACCGAGCGTCGTTTCATGGAAATCGCCACGGCTGCTGATCCCTGCGCGAGCCAGCACTTCGCCACCGTCCAGCGAACGGCGCGGAATGATGTTGACCACGCCTGCCACCGCGTCCGATCCGTAAATCGCCGAGGCGCCATCAGCGATGATTTCGATGCGTTCCACGCCCAGCGACGGGATGGTTGACGGATCAATCGAGCGGCTGTTGTTGGTTACACGGTGCCCGTCAACGATGATGAGCGTGGCATATGGCCCGATCCCGCGCAGATTGACCGAGTTGCCGTAAGTGATGTTGCCGCTGCCGCCTGATTGCCCGCGCGAGTTTTCCGAAACGCCAAGGTCAAAGACCTGCGGTACTTCGCGGATCATGCGATCGACCGTTACCGCGCTGGAAGTTTCAATGTCCTTGCGGCCCAGCGCCGTCACGGCTGCGCCGACAGGGGCCTCGCCACGCACGCGGCTGCCGGTGACGATGATCTCGGAATTTGTCGGCGCGGCTTCCTCTGCCGCTTCCTGCGGTGCGTCCTGCGCCTGTGCCGCTACCGGCAAAGCCAATGCCAGCGCGCTGCTGCCGATATTCAGAATGGTCCTGGCAGACCTGTTTGTAATGCCCTTCATGTTGCCTTGCTCCTTCCCTGAGCCGTCAAACGCGGCTTCTACTTTCCCAAAAAAATCAGATTCACTTCACTATCGGCAAATCAAGGCGTGAAGCGTCGGCCCCGCCGCGATGCACGGTGATGACCGGTGCCGGATTTTGCCGGATGTCTTTCAGATTGCGCTGGCGCGGATCAGCCCCGGCTACAGTCAGGCGCAACCGCGCACCGGCCGGAACCACCCGCGCGATTGGCGTCATGTCGATATTCACCCGCACAACCTGGCCGGGCGGCAGAGGCATGACATCGGCCTTGCGCCCCGGATGAAATGGCAGGCCCATCGCGGCATAGGGCGCCCTGCCCTCAACCCGGTGAGACAGGGCAAGCCGCCCGAAAGCCACCACTTCGGTTTTTCCTGCCGCATCCACCTGATCCAGATAGACAAACACTTGTGCGTCCGGTTTGTCGGCAGACACCATCAGGTGCGCCACCGGAAAACCGATGATCTTGGCAGGCTGGCTCAGCGGTGCCGTAGTATAGCTCAGCCCTTTGTCATCCATCGGCTTGGCCCAGAACGCAAAGTATTCAGGGTCTGGCAGGTCATAGTCCACGGTGAAGCGGTCCTTGCCCGGCCGCGCCGCCCGCAGCACAAGCCCGCCATCATTGGCCGAGCGCGCCGTGCCGCTTTTGCCGCCGTCCAGAAACCACACTTGCGCTGTGTTATCTTCGCCGGGCAGCTTGTCAGAGGTGACATAGCCGCCTTTGCCATCCAGCCCGTCCACCCAATAGGTCGCGCGCGGGGCTTTCGCTGTTCCGCCTGAGCCTTTCAGGTGCACATCGAAAAAGCGGGTGATTTCGCCGGTGAAATCAAAGCCCGGCGGCGGAACGCAATGGCTGCCTGGGCCTGCCAGAAACCGCGAATCCGCAAAGTTCGCCGCACTCAGCAGTGATTGGGCGGTCGGCTCATCCTGCCAGTTGCCCCAGAAATAGGTGGCAATTCCGGCGCGGCGTATCGCATCAAGATAATTATAAGTGCCAACTTCTTCCCAGAAGGCATTGCCGGTAAAGTCCGAAACGCTGTCACGATAAGGCATGCCATACCACAGCGCTGCCATCGGAGTGTTGGCGCTGTGCTCGGCCACGGCGGCGCGCAACATGCTGCCGTCTGCGTCCGCATCCACCGGTACGCTGGCCAGATCCACCTCGGGCGGTTCGTCAGGGCGGGTGTTGAACTGCGCCGGAATCCCGCCCCGGCGCACAAAGGCATATTTGTCGAGGTCGGACGCGCCCACGAACACTGCTTTTAACGATGGCGGGGCCGCGGTGGCGGTGTGGAACGTTGTGCCACCAAGATAGGAGCAGCCGATCATGCCAACCTTGCCGGTTGAAAACGGTTGCCGTGCCAGCCACTCGACCAGATCATGGCCGTCCTGCGCCTCGGTCCGGTCCTGAAAGCCCCGGCGATGTCCGAACGATGCGCCCTTGCCGCGAATATCAGCGGTCGCCACCACATAACCGGCGCGGATCAGGCTGCGCAAAGCAAGCCGGTCGCCCAGCGCCAGCTCCTCAACCTTGCCGTCCTTGTCCTTGAAGCGCGCACGATAAGGCGTGAAGGAAAAGATCACCGGCAGCGGCGCAGGTTGCGCCTCATTACCACGCGCCGGGCGATAGATGTTGACGGCAAGGCGCGTCCCATCGCGCACGGCGACATAGGATGACGTTCGTAGCACATCAGGATAGCCCTGTGCATTCAACGCCGCCGGCGTTGCTGCCAGAAAGGCTGCCGCTACTGCGCTCGTGATTAAGGGGTAACCCTTCACACCCACACCGTCTCTCCCAAACGGTTCAAAGTCCGTCATATTGCTGGCAACGTGATCGTTCATGTCGCAAGCGCTTACAACAAAAAAATGGCTGACGATATTGTTGACAATTTCGTCAATTCCGTTGGATAGACACAACCCATGCAGGAAACACCCGATCAGACCCCCCGCCCGCCAACCGGCCCCGAAATTGCTGACTGGGTGCGCCAACGTATCCGTACGGGCCGTTTTGTGCCCGGACAGCGTCTGGTCGAAGTCGACATCATCCGCCAAACGGGCGCGAGCCGGTCAAAAGTGCGCGAAGCTCTCAAACGCCTCGAAGGCGAAGGGCTGGTCGAAATCGAAGAGTTCCGTGGCGCCTCGGTGCGCAGTTCTACGCTCGACGAAGTTCGCCAGATCTATCGCGCGCGCATGGCGCTGGAAGGAATGGCGATGCATGACTTCACCGCCAACGCCAGTCCGGCCATCATCGAGCGTTTGCAAGCCCTGCAAACCCAGCTTGATGCCTGCGTAGAGGACCGCGCGCCTGATCGCTTCGGCCGGCTCAACAACGAATGGCACCGCCTGATCGTGGACGGTTCCGGCAACAAGGTCATCGCAGATCACCTGCAGCGCCTCAACGTGCCGATCCACCGCCTGCTATTTGAAAGCTTTTACGATGATGCGCGTCTCAACATCGCCAATGCAGATCATCGCGCCATGCTGGCCTTGATCGTCGCTGGCGATGCCGAAGGGGCTGAACGCGCCATGCGCAAACACATCGGCGACGGCTTCGAAACGCTGGTCCGGATTGAAAGCGAGTTCTACAATTGAAGGCGTTGGCCCGATCCTGATCATCCCGTCAAATCAAGCCCTTCACGCTACACTTCGGCACCGCCCAACCTCGGGCTGACGTTGCCCCCCGGTTTTGATGCAAGAGGCCCTGCGGACGCTCGGCACAGCAATTGGAATGCCAACCGGACATGTTGCACAGGCTTGTCTGGCAAGTTTGTGCGGTTGCGGACGGCTTCTGCAAGGATGGCGGTGGCTTGCCGCGCCATTTCTGCCACAGGCTGGTCTATCGTGGTCAATTCCGGCCAGATCGTTGTCGACATCGCGCTATTATCAAAACCGGCAACGGATAAATCGCGCGGCACATCCAGACCGTGCCGGTGGGCCACTGCAACGGCTGCGGCGGCCATGTCGTCATTGCTGGCAAAAATGGCAGTCGGGCGATCAGGAAGAGCCAAGAGGCTCTCGGCGCAGGCAAGACCGGAGCGATAAGTGAAATCGCCCTGAACCAGCAGATCGTCGGCCAACGCCAGCCCGGCCTCTGCCAAGGCCCGTACGTAACCGGCACGGCGCAAAGCGCTGGCGGTCTGGTCGCAGGCGCCTTGAACAAACCCTATGCGTTGATGTCCAAGGGTGATGAGATGCTGCGTCATGGCATATGCGGCCGCTTCATCGTCGATCGTCAGCGCATGGGCGAAATCGACTGCCTGTCCGGTGGCGATCTGGGCCATCGGCAGACCGGCCTTTTGCAGCGCCGCCAGCAAAGCCGCATCATCGCAAAGCGGCGGCGGCAAAAGCACAGCATCAACCCTATGCCCTGCCAATTTTCGCACCAGTTCTGCAGGGCTTGGGGCAATGTCGCAATGTTCGACAATCAACTGCACGTCGAACTGGCTGGCCTGGGCAAGGCTCCCCATCAAAAATTCGCTGAGATAGGCGGCGCTGGGGTTCGCATGGAGCAACGCTATCCTGCATTGCCGCCCGCCTGCCAGACTGCGTGCGGCAGGGTTGGGTACATAGCCCAGCGCTTCGATCGCGGCCGTCACTTTTTCACACGTTGCGGGAAGGACAGTTGGTTCGGAATTGATCACGCGCGAAACGGTCATCGGCGAAACCCCGGCATGGCGGGCGACATCGGCTACCGTAGGGCCGCGCGTTCCGGATCTGGGCTTGCGGGTCCGTATCGTCATGTTCAGCCTGTGACACGATTGGCACTTGCCAGTCAAACAATGTTAGCGCTATCTTGCGACACAAGAACAGTCATGGGAGAGCGGCGCAGTGTTCTTGGGGATCGACGTTGGCACGTCCGGCGTGAAGGCGGTGATTATCGCACCATCAGGCGCTGTTCTGGCACAAGCCAGCGCACCTTTGACTGTTTTACGCCCGGCACCACTGTGGTCAGAACAGGACCCGGACGACTGGGTTCGTGCCACCGAAGCCGCAGTGCTGGCGCTTGACCCTGCTTTACGCGCTGCCGTCCTTGGTATCGGCCTTGCCGGACAAATGCACGGCGCCACCCTGCTTGGCGCAGATGACCGGCCGCTGCGCCCTGCCATTTTGTGGAACGACGGTCGCAGCTTTGCCGAATGCGCAGAACTTGAGCTGATCGAGCCAAGGACCCGCACCATTACCGGCAACATCGCGATGCCCGGCTTCACCGCGCCAAAGCTTGCATGGGTGCGCCGCCATGAACCCGATGTCTTTGCCCAAGTGCGCAGCGTGCTGCTGCCCAAGGATTACGTGCGTCTTTGCCTGACCGGAGAAAAAGCGTCTGACATGGCAGACAGCGCCGGAACCCTGTGGCTGGACGTGGCGGCGCGTGATTGGTCCGAAGCCATGCTGGCTGCCACCGGTCTGACGCGCGATCACATGCCCCGCCTGTTTGAAGGAACCGCGATAACCGGCGCATTGTCTTCTGCTACGGCGGCGCGATGGGGCATGGGCCGTGTGCCTGTGGCAGCAGGCGGCGGCGATAATGCGGCGGGCGCTGTCGGTGTGGGCGTCATTGCTGATGGCGATGCGCTGCTTTCGCTCGGCACATCGGGCGTCATCTTCGTTACGACCGCCCGCTTTCAACCCAATCCTGCGCGCGCTGTCCACGCATTCTGCCATGCGCTGCCGGGGCTTTGGCATCAGATGTCTGTGCATTTGTCGGCGGCAAGCTGCCTTGATTGGGCAGCGCGATTGACCGGAAACGACGTTCCAACACTTTTGGCCCTGGCGGAACAGGCCGGCGCCGATTGCGGGCCGGAGTTGTTCCTGCCGTATTTGTCGGGTGAACGCACCCCGCACAATGATCCCGCCGTGCGCGGCGCGTTCTTGCGGATCGATAATGACACCGATGCCGCGCGCCTCGCCTCGGCGGTGCTGGAAGGCATCGCCTTCGCCCATGCCGACGGGCTTGACGCCTTGCGTGAAGCGGGAACGGTAATCGAAGCGATGTCCGTGATCGGCGGCGGCGCACGTTCACAGCACTGGGGCAAGATTCTGGCGTCGGTGCTGGGCGTGCAATTGAATTATCTTGAAGGCGGGGAAGTTGGCCCGGCGCTTGGCGCCGCAAAGCTCGCGCAAATTGCCGTCACGGGCGCTGACACCGCCGACGTCTGCACCCGTCCGGCGTTGCGCCATTCCATTGAACCCGATCCCGTGCTGGCCGAACGCCTTGCACCCAAACGCGCTGCTTTTCGTGCCGCCTATGGCGCGGTTCGCCCACTTTGAAAGGAACCCTGATGTCTGCCGATTATTTCGCCGAATTTGCGACTGTCCGTTATGAAGGACCCGATAGCACCAATGATCTTGCCTATCGCTGGTACGACAAGGACCGTGTTGTTCTGGGCAAACGCATGGAAGACCACCTGCGCTTTGCCGTGTGCATGTGGCACACGTTCTGCTGGCCGGGCAGTGATGTGTTTGGCGCAGGCACGTTTACCCGCCCCTGGCTGACCGGCCCCAACGATGCCGTGGCGGCCAAAGCCAAACGCGAAGCGGCCCTGGCATTTGTCGAAAAGCTGGATGTGCCGTTCTATTGCTTCCACGACGTTGATGTAATGGCCGAAGCCGAGAGCATCACAGACTTTCGCAAAAGCTTTGCCCAAGCGGTTGATCACCTTGAGGAATTGCAGACGCAGCACGGCCGCAAGCTGCTGTGGGGAACGGCCAATCTGTTTGGTCACCCGCGCTATATGGCAGGCGCTGCGACCAATCCTGATCCGGAAGTCTGGGCATGGGGAGCCTCGCAAGTGCGCGATGCTCTCGAAGCGACGCATCGTTTGGGCGGTGCCAATTATGTGCTTTGGGGCGGTCGTGAAGGCTATGACACCATCCTGAACACCGATCTTGGCATTGAACAGGAAAACTTCGGCCGGTTCCTCAGCCGTGTGGTCGATCACAAGCACCGCATCGGCTTCAAGGGTACGATCCTGATCGAACCCAAGCCGCATGAACCGACCAAGCATCAGTACGATTTCGACACGCAGACCGTCTACGGTTTCCTGAAGCGCTTCGGCCTTGAAAACGAAGTGAAGGTCAACATCGAGGCCAATCACGCGACGCTTTCAGGCCATACCTTCGAACATGAATTGGCAATGGCCCGCGCTTTGGGAATCTTCGGATCGATTGATGCTAATCGCGGTGATCACCAGAATGGTTGGGATACTGACCAATTCCCCAATTCGGTCGAAGAGCTGACGCTGGCCATGCTTGAATTGATCCGGGCAGGCGGATTCAGCGATGGTGGCTTCAACTTTGATGCCAAAGTCCGCCGCCAATCGATTGATGCAGTTGACTTATTTCATGGTCACATTGGCGGCATAGACACAATTGCGCATGCCCTGATCAAGGCAGCAGCTGTTGTTGAAGACGGCAAGCTCGATGCATTCCGTGACCAGCGCTATGCAGGATGGCAAGGGCAGTTGGGCCGCCAGATTCACGCAGATGGCACCACTCTGGCCCAGATTGCAGACTTCGCCGTGGGCCAGAACCTTGCGCCTGTGCGGCAATCCGGCCGCCAGGAATGGTGCGAGAACCTGATCAACCGGACCTGACGCCACCAGCACGCCAAATCGTGCACCAGCCCTGACAGGGTAACCTTCGCAAACGCGCTAGAGCGCTTTCAGACCAATCTGGCTCACCGTGACGGAGCCGATTTTGGCCGAGTGCAAGGATTGAGGAGGGAGCCATGCCGTCGCATAGTGACCGACGAAAGACGCAGCAATCGGCCAAAAGGGGCCCGCCCCAAAGGGTTTGACGCAGGAAGCCCCTCGGACAGCGTTACCTTGCTTGGACGGGCAACCAGCCCGCCCTGCACAAGGTGCCTTGCCGAGAGGCTTCCTGCGTCAATCACGGTGATCCAGATTGGTCGGAAAGCGCTCTAGGTTACCCTGTTTCAGCCAGCTTTACAGCTTCGCTTCTTTTAGCAGTTCAACCGCGTGGTTTGCCGCGCGGGCCGACAAGGCCATGTAAGTCAACGACGGGTTCTGGCAGCCGGATGAACTCATGGCCGCGCCGTCTGTGCAGAACAGGTTCGGCACTTCATGGGCCTGATTGAACCGGTTCAGCACTGACGTCTTGGGATCGTGGCCCATCCGTGCCGTGCCCATTTCGTGAATCCCAAGTCCCGGAGTGCCGGGTTCTGTAGCCTGATGCACCACTGTGGCACCTGCAGCTTCTACCATAGCCCTGCCGTCAGCCAGAATATGCTGTGCCATCTTGCGTTCGTTCGGGCCGATGGCGCATTCGATATGCGGGATGGCAAAGCCCCATTTATCCTTGCGTGTGGGGTGAAGTGTCACGCGGTTTTCAGGATTGGGCAGCATTTCACCAAAGCCGGAAATGAATACCGTCCATGGGCCGAACTTGCGGGCTTTTTCTTTCAGCTCGGCACCAATGCCCGATGATGTTGCACTAGGACGCCCTCCGCTGCGGCTCAAGCCCCCCTGGAAGCCATAACCCCGGACATATCCGTCAGCTTCTTCTGTGACGTTGCGATAGCGCGGGATATACAGGCCTGTTGGCCTGCGGCCTCGGGCAAAAGTGTTGGGACCATCAGGCAATACGCCCACCGTTGCCAAACCATAAGTGTGATCCATCAAGTTGCGGCCAACCTGATCAGATCCGTTGGCAAGGCCGCGCGGGTTTTGTTCGTTGGCCGATCCCAGCAGGATCTGCGCCGTGCCGATGGTCGAGGCATTAAGGAAAATGATCTTGGCTTCGTATGTTTTGCCAACTTTGGTGTTCTGGTCGATGACGCGCACACCGGTGGCCTTGCCCGTTTTCGGATCCTGGATAACGCTGTGCACGATCGCGTCGGTGATCAGCGTAAGATTGCCCGTTCTGCGCGCTGCGGGCAGCGAAGACGAAAGGCTGGAATGCATCGCGCCAAAGCTGCACCCGCGTTCACAGATGGACCGGTTCTGGCAATCACCCCGACCCAGTTCGATGTGATGGGGTTGCGCCACTGACAGGTTTGCATTGCGGCCAATGATCACCTTGCGCCCGGCAAACTTCTGTTCGACCCGCGCCTTGAACAGCTTTTCAGCGTCATTCATTTCCCAAGGCGGCAAGAACTGGCCATCGGGCAATTGCGGCAGCCCTTCGTTTGATCCGGCTACGCCGATAAACTTTTCAATGTGATCGTACCACGGAGCCAGATCGTTGTAACGGATCGGCCAATCGCAACCATAGCCATCCTTGGCGTTGGCCTCGAAGTCCATTTCCGACATGCGATAGGTCTGGCGGCCCCACATGATTGACCGACCGCCGACATGATAGCCCCTGATCCAGGTGAACGGCTTGTCTTCCGGCGTGGAATAGGGGTGCTCGCTGTCCTTCACCCAGAAATGCTTGGTGGTTTCATTGAAGGCATAGCACTGGCTTTGCACGGCATAGTCGCGCGCAATCTCGTCCTCGGGGACCATGTTGTTGTTCTTGTAATCCCACGGCATCACCATGTCGGTAAAATCTTCCGACGGGTCGATATTCTTGCCGCGTTCAAGCACCAGCACCTTTAGGCCGCGTTCGCACAGTTCCTTGGCAGCGATGGCGCCGCTCATGCCCGAGCCGACTACGATGGCATCAAATTTCATGATCGTTGTCCGTTTTCAATAAAGGCCGCCGACACCGGCATAAGGCCGGGTCGTTGCGGTAATCTCGCGCGAGGGTTCGAAACGGCCCGGAATGTGCTCGTATTCGATTTCCTGAGTCATTGCGATTTCACTGTTGTAATAAAGGCTTATGATAAGGCTCTTGAGGCGGAGATAAGCCGGATTGGCGGTTGGCGGACCAGCCAGCAAGGCAGCGATTCCGGTCAGTTTCGGGCCACGCGGTGGCGCATACTGTATTGCTGCCGTGTCATATGCGCGAAGCAACGCGGTGCGTTCGGCAAAAGGCAGATCAGCAAAGCTTCCGGCACTGGCGAGTTGGCCGATGGCGTCAATCGCGCCAACCAGTTCCTTCCGGGTTTCTGCCGAGGCCCAGTTGGCAAGCAGACCGCTCAACAACCGTGGGACACCGGCTGCAACGGCGCCAGGCGTGTCGGTTACCGGAATGATCGTATCGGCAATGGCCGTCAGAAGTTTCAGCCTTGGCTCGTCAAGCGCACCCGGCGCTTGCGCCGCCTCAACGCAATTGGCCAAGGTTGGCATGCTCACGGCGCCCAGCAAAAGCCCGATGTTGCGCATCGCGGCACGGCGATCCATTTTTGCAAAATCTTGTGCGAAATCGGGCATGGTCAGTTGTCCCAGCATTGTGTGATGTACTTGAACCCTTCGACGTATACTTCTTCGGGATCCGGGAAGAAATCGCGCCATACACGGGTGGCTGCTGCCAATTCGGGCAGGGCTTTACCGAACGCTTCAATCGTCAGCCAGCCATCATAACCCACCGCTTTAAGCTCGCGGATGGACTCATGGATTTGCGCATGGCCCTTTCCTGGTGTTCCACGGTCATTTTCGCTAATGTGGACGTGATTAACGTGCCCTTTCTGCCAAGCTGTCCGCAGAGCGGCGATCACGTCCTTTTCTTCGATATTGGCGTGGAAAGTATCGTAAAGAATACCGAAGTGGTCTTCGCCAAGCTGGTCCAGATAAGCGCTGCTTTGTTCGCAGGTGTTCAGCAGATAGCACTCGAACCGGTTGAGCGGTTCAAGGGCGCAGAACATGCCTGCATCGCGGGCAAGCGGTGCAACCTTGCGGTGCACCTCTGCACAGCGCTCCAGTTCAGCTGCAGTTGGCCCCGCCCCTGAAAAGACGCCCAACGGCTGATACCAGGGTCCGACGAGCCCCTCGCTGCCCATTGCCTCACAGCAATCAATGACGCGCGTCAAATGGTCAACCCCGCCCTGGCGGGCGGCAGCATCGGGTGAAATCGGGCTGTGCGCTTCGTCAGGGATCAGGGCCACGGCAGTGCGTTGCAAACCGATGTCATCCAGGATCGCACCGAGCTTGGCAAAATGGCGGGGGTCCGATGGATCAAACACCGGCACTTCGACGCCATCAAACCCTGCGGCCTTGATCGCTTTGAGAACGGGGACGTGATCCTCTGTCACATGGCCGGTCCACAGCAACAAGTTCATGCCTATTTTCATTTGGTATTTTTCCCGCGTTCAAAGAACCAGACAAGGCCAAAAACAAAGAACAGCACAACCGGAATGACCGCTACCGAACGGAACGAAACTTCAGCGGCATAGGCCAGCACAGTTTGCAATTCGGGCGTACCCGGCTGCAAAGCGGCCAGGGCCTGTTCGCCGCCGGCCTTTGTCAGCTTGGCATTGTCGTAAATCATGCCGAGTTGCGGCAAGACAAAGCGGATTGCCATTGCACCTGCAAACCCGACAAGGCCAATGCCCCAAGGCCCGCTTTTCGGAAACCGGCGCGCGACAGCGGCCAGCATTGTGGGCCACATGAAACACACGCCGAATGCCCAGAACGTGGCGGCAATCAGCGCCGTTGCAGCCGATGTTGCGGTGCTTAACAGATAAAGCCCGATGGCGGCGGGAACTGTGGTGAACCACAGCAGGCCCATATCCGAAAAGCGATGATCGAGCGCGCCTGCAAAATGGCGCATCACAAACATGATCGCAGAAACGTAAACGAGCACGAGGATGCCGGAGAAGCCGACTGTCTCGGTCAATGTCACATCGACCCAGGCGCCTGGTGCCAGTTCGGTCGACGCTGTCAGGAACATGATTGCAAAAAACACCCAGAAGCTGGGCCGTTTGAATGGCTCTGCCATCATCTCGCCAAACGATACGCCCTTGGCTGTGCTTTCGGTTTGCGGAAATTCATGCTGCATCGTCCAGATGGCAAGGACAATGCCCGGAATGATGGTCAGCCCGATCAGCAATTGCCAGCTCAGTTCAAGCTGCTTGAAAAACAACACGCTCAACAATCCGCCAAGCACGATCCCGGCCGGCCACCATGCATGCAGCACGTTCAACCGTCCGGTTTTGTCATCGGGATATAGCGTCGTGGCAAGCGGATTGATGGTAGCCTCGGTGGCACCCCAGCCGCAGCCCCAAACGATCATTGCGATGTTGAGCACAGTATAGACCGACGCCCCTGCGCCAGCAGATGCCAGCACCAAGACTGGCCCGATGATGAAGCAGGCCGCTGCAAACAAGATAACCCGCTTTGCGCCAAAACGATCAAGCAGCGGGCTGATCACGACCAGACTCAGCGCAAAACCCAGAAAGCTGTTGCCGAGCACTGTGCCGATCATCTCGCCACTGCGCTGCGCGTCGATCGGATCAAGCATTGCTGCCTTGATGGCTCCTGCTGCACCAGCACGGATGGAATTCGAAAGTGCCGCAGTGAACAGCGCGAGCACGCTGATCCAGAATATTGCCCGATGATTGGACGGCGGAGGTGCCGGGTTGGCGATGATGCTCTCTGACGTGTTCATAGCCCGAGAACCGCACGTAAGGTGCTGATATCTGCGCCCGAACCTGCAAAATCATCAAACGCGCGGTCGGGCTTACGGATCATGTGGCGGGCAATGAACGGTGCTCCTTCGGCTGCGCCCTGTTCAGGATGCTTGAATGCGCATTCCCATTCCAGCACGGCCCAGCCATCAAAACCGTAATGGCCCAGTTTGGTAAAGATGCTGGTAAAATCGACCTGCCCGTCACCCAAAGACCGGAAACGGCCCGGACGCTCTGTCCAGGGCGAGTAACTGCCATAGACACCCGCTTTGCCACTTGGCCGGAACTCGGCGTCCTTGACGTGAAAAGCCTTGATGCGGTCGTGGTAGAAATCGATGAACTGGATGTAATCCAGCTGTTGCAGCACAAAATGTGACGGATCATAAAGGATGTTGCACCGCGTGTGATTATCAACGGCGGCAAGAAAACGTTCGAACGTGATGCCATCGTGCAGATCTTCGCCGGGGTGAAGTTCGAAGCAGACATCAACGCCATTTTCGTCATACACGTCAAATATCGGACGCCAGCGCCGCGCCAGTTCGGCAAAGCCCTCTTCGACAAGCCCTGCAGGGCGCTGCGGCCAGGGGTAATGCAAGTGCCACATCAGCGCGCCTGAGAAAGTCGCGTGGCTGGTACAGCCAAGACGCCGGCTTGCCTTGGCGGCCAGCTTCACCTGATTGGTGGCCCAAGCCGTGCGTTCGGCGGGGTTGTTGTGCAACTGCGCCGGAGCAAAGCCATCGAACAGCGCGTCATAGGCGGGGTGGCAGGCAACCAGCTGGCCCTGAAGATGAGTCGAAAGCTCGGTGATCTCGACACCATTGGCGTTGCAGATGCCCTTGATCTCGTCAGCGTAAGTCTGGCTTTCAGCCGCCTTTTCCAGATCGATCAGGCTGTCGACCCAGGTTGGAATCTGCACACCTTTGTAACCCAGGGATGCAGCCCATTTGGTGATTGCGTCCAGACTGTTGAATGGTGCCTCCTCGCCTGCAAACTGCGCGAGAAAAATGGCCGGGCCCTTCATGGTGTCATGCTCCGTTAAAGATCAACCCAGACCGCGCCCTGGCGGCTGGATTCAAGACTGGCTGCCAGAAAGCGCATGCCGGAAAGTGTGTCATCCATTGTTGCGTAGCCCGGCGTGTGCGCGCTTGCCCCGCCGCGCAATTCCTCGCCGAAAGCACGGTAGATGTTGGCGAATGCTTCGAGATAGCCTTCGGGGTGGCCGCCGGGTGTGCGCTGGACCGCGCGTACATCGGTGGCCAGATATGCCCGGTTGGCCCCTGCATTCCAGATCTCGGTGGGCTTGTCGCGCCGGCCGATAGTCATGCTGTTGGGCTGTTCCTGCCGCCAGTGCAGCCCGGCTTCATCACAATAGACCGAAATCGCCAGATCGTTGGCATCGCCGACCAGCACCTGGCTGGCCACCAGGGTGCCCTTGCCTCCGCCCGAAAGCCGGAACAGCGCGCTGCCATCATCGTCGATATGGCGTCCCGGCAACATCGTAAGTTCAGCGCAGATCGATGCAATGCGCTCTCCGGTGATGAACTCGACCAGATTGGCCGCATGTGTGCCGATGTCGCCAAAGGCGCCCGCATCACCTGACTGGTTTGGATCAACGCGCCATGCAGCTTGCTTGTTGTTTTCAAGGTCTGATGCGCGGGACAACCAGTCTTGTGTGTACTTCACCATGACACGGCGCACTTTGCCAAACTGGCCGCCCGCCACCAATTCGCGCGCCTGTTTGACAAGCGGGTAGCCGGTGTAGGTATGCGTTACGGCAATACGCCGTCCGCTGCGCAGCGCCGCTTCGGCAATGGCGCGTGCATTGTCCATCGTGTTGGCCAGGGGCTTGTCGATGATTACGTCCAGCCCGGCCTCAAGTGCGGCAATGGCAGGTGGGGCATGCATGTGGTTGGGCGTAACAATCGAAACCGCCTCGATCCGCACGTCGGCAGGCAACTCTGCCTCACGCGCAATCATTTCGGCCCAACTGCCGTACGTCCGTGCTGGATCAACGCCAATCTCGGCGCCTGATGCTTTCGATTTTTCCGGTGTTGAGGAAAACGCACCGGCAACAAGCTGCCAATTTCCTGCAATCGCTGCAGCGGTGCGGTGGATTCCGCCAATAAATGCACCCTGACCGCCTCCGATCATGCCATAACGAACAGGCTTCATGCAGCATCTTCCCGTAATTAGATCGGTAACATTGGCGGATGATTGTTCCCTGCCAACCGCCCCGCCCGTCAAATTTAGCTCAGCGAACATCTTGGTAAAGCGGCAAACCCATGAACAATGGGCCGCGCGTCTTGGGCGTACATGCCACCGTTTGGTTTATTTCCCTGCCTTGGGTTTGCACGAAGAAGACGCGGAATTGGCGGTCCAGGCAATGGCCTGTTCCAAAAGCTTAAGGTGCCGTTCGTCCGAATAGGTTTCCGGGCGGTGACCAATAGCGGAATAGAACGAACGCCCTTTGCCAACACAGCGGGTCCAGGCAATCGGATGATCCGATCCCATGACCAGCGGCGTGTCACCAAATCGGTTGATACCGGGTTTGTAGGTGTCTTCATTCAACGTGGCGACAACTTGCGCGCCGTTGAGCCTTGCGCTTTTGGCAAACGAATACCATTCGTCATTCATCACCCAACCATTGCCGAGGCCACTACGGATGCCACTGGGCGTTTTCTCCAGAACAATCTGTGCATCCTGAAACTGTGGCTCATTCGGATGTCCGACGAAACGCGCTCCAATAAGCGAATCAGGATACCAATCCCAAAAATACACAGGATCGCCCGCTGATCCATGAATTCCGACAAAACCTCCACCATTTTCAACAAAAGCGCGAAATGCCTTTCGTTGCGACAGCGTCAGGACATCACCACTGACATTATTCCACACCACAACGTCGAATTTCTTCAGCACAGCAGGATGCATGGCACCGCCTTTGTCCGTTACGGCGAGCGCCCAGCCATTGCGGCTTGCAAGCTGTTGGAACGCAGTCTTTGCGGCCTCTACTGAAGGTGAGTCACGAAAACCTGTCATCTTTTCAAACAGCAAGACGCGTGGCTTGCCCTTGGCCAGCTTGAAGCTGGGACGTTCATTGTCGTAACGCACGCAACGCGCCTGCTTGTCAGCGGTGGTAACCGGAAGGGCACGCAAGGCTTTATCCAGCGGTTCGGTATTGAAGGACTTCATCCCGGGCACCATCACCAGAACGCTTCGACCCTGCAGAATCGCACTAAAAGTCGGCGCTGTGGTTCCGGTCAGAAAAGGCGGAATTTGCGCGATCAGGCCAGGTGCGTGCTGATTGATCACCGCCTTTGCGGCATCGCTAAGCAACAGGTCAACCAGAGGGCTGTCGATGGAGAAGGGCGCATCGCGCAGCGGGCAATCTAGCAACTTTGGCGAGCTTGCATGGGCAGGCAACGCAACAGATGCACTGAACGCACACATAACCATAGAAGCGCCACGCAACCACTTGAAGACATCAGTCATCCCGGCATCACCCTCTTAAGCGCCTCTCTTGGCGTTAGTTAAATCGTATAGCTGAACTTTCGAGCCGGACTTTTCCCGCCGCGACTGCCAGTGCATGGTTCATGTTATAATCGGCAGCGGCGCGAAATTGGCCCGATTTGATGATGCCGTCAAGATACCGCTACCATAACCTTCGGGGTTTCTTTTCTGATGATGCAGAATTGCGCGACGGATTGAGACTGGGCCTGATTTTTGCCGCTGGAAGCCTCACCCCATCTGGCCAAGAGTGCGCTGACCGGCACAGAGACCAGCCCGCATTATTACAGTTTCACAAATTGCCGTGGCAGCGGTCAAAATGCCGCGATTCCTGTGATACCCCGCCCGAGAATAAGGGCATGCACATCATGTGCGCCTTCGTATGTATTTACAGTTTCAAGGTTCATCATGTGGCGCATGACCTGATACTCTTCGGAAATGCCGTTGCCGCCGTGCATGTCGCGCGCCATCCGCGCGGCATCCAGCGCCTTGCCGACGTTGTTGCGCTTGACCATTGATATCATCTCCGGCGCATAACGTCCTTCATCCATCAGCCTGCCGACGCGAAGCGATGCTTGCAGACCGAACGCGACTTCACACATCATTTCGACCAGCTTCTTTT